>RGCF01000356.1 GCA_009919265.1 Bacteroidota bacterium
GCGGATGCTTTCGTAGGAAGTGGTGGTATGACTGCTACCGCCTTTCCATTCAATATCAAGAAAACTCCATTCGGTAATGGAATATCGACGAGCGATGATTTTGCCCTACCTACCAAAGGCGATTTTATGCACACTGTTATTTATGGCCCACCTGGTTCTGGAAAAACCGAAGTCGCGAAAATCATCGGGCGTATATTCAGTAATCTCGGTATCTTACATAAGAAAATCTTCAAAAAGGTGAGCCGGAATGACCTCGTGGCCGGATATTTAGGGCAAACCGCTATAAAAACCAAGGATATGATTAAAGCGTCGTTGGGCGGAGTGCTATTTATTGACGAGGCATATTCACTCGGAAATTCCGAGAAGCGTGACAGTTTCGCGAAGGAGTGTGTGGATACTCTATGTGAAGCGTTGAGTGAGCATAAACATAACTGGATGGTGATTATCGCCGGATATGAAAAGGAACTAAACGATTGTTTTTTTAGCTTGAATGAAGGTTTGAATTCGCGATTTACGTGGCGGTTCAAGTTAGATGAATACAAACCTGGCGAATTAAAGTCGATTTATGAAAAACAAGTGCACGATTACGGATGGACGATTGCCGGGGGCGGGGGCGGGGGCGAGACACTATCCGAGTCGTGGTTTGCCTCACGGATGGATTATTTCACAACATACGGACGAGATATGGAAACATTATTTACAAAAACCAAAATCGCACATAGCCGTCGTGTGTTCTGTCTTCCTTCAACCGAGAAAAAAATCATAACTTTTACAGATTTAGAGAATGGCTTCAAATTATTTACCGAAAATCCGGAAGTAAAAGAACGCGGTAATGGAGGTGGGCCTTATATGAAGACGTTATATTTATAAATATATACTCGTAGTATCTTATAAGTTATATATAAGACATTACATTGTTATCATCGTGTTCGTGATGAGTGAAAAAAAGAGTATTACCATAGACTCAAGTTCATTGATGGGTGGAGGGGATACATTAAAGAAAAAGTCAACGCGTAGAAAGAGTGTTGGGAGTGGAGAACATAGAATACGACCAAGCTCGATTGTTCAGCCAAGCACACTTAAAAAAACATTGCTCGAGAGAATTAAACAGCATCAGCGGACAAGAGAGCGGTCGAGAGATACTAGCACTGCCAGCGATGCGGTGGTGTCAGGAGACGCCGGTTCACAGTCAACCGCTGCTTCTGTTGAACCGGCAGGTGATAATTTTTCACAATCGATTGATTTTCTTCGTAAATTGGCGATGAAACGCCGACAGCAAACCCAGAAACGGCATTCGTCGTCGGCGTCGTCGTCGTCGGCGTCGTCGTCTCTTCCGGAAGCGAAAACGCCCGAAGCTCAAATGCTTAACAAGGTTGCTGAAACATTACACCACGGTGAAATATTGACGAATACCGGACTGCTTGGATTACCGGTAGTTCCGACATTGGTTCAACCGACTGTATCCCCGGAACTATTGATGAATACAACAACCACACCATTATTGAACCTCATACCAAATACAGTTTCAGGAATAACAGAAACGCCGCAACTACTGCCACCTACGCCGAAACTTACTGAGCTCGCGGATATGTATAATAATACGGTTGCTGCTGCACCTTTAACTGACGCAATTACCGATGCCACAGCTGCAGAAGCCAATACAAGTGCCAGTGAGAAATCATCGTCGGCGGCGGCGGCGGCGGCGTCAACTTATGTCCCCACAAAAATCGAGGATTTTATGCCTTCTATTTTTATCAAAGAAGAACCGCCGCACGGTTGTTTAAAAAATGGGAAAAAACCGACATTTCGAGAATGGGCGAGTAAACTCTTCGGCGGCGGTGGCGACAATGGCGACAGTGGCTCAACGAACCAAGACCCGGTTTCTGTCACGAGTGTAAACGGAGGAGGTTCAAAATCAGCAGCGGTAGAAGATGTCCGCGATATTACAGGGATGCGTGTAAAAATCCGCAAAACACATAAAAAACGGTTTCGTATTGGAAAGCACGATAATGTTGTCGGTGTGTTATTGAAAAATAAACAGACACAGCGACATATTCAAAGCCAGCATTTAACATTAAAACAAAAATCAATCGGAGAGATACGAAAACATTTATACGACCATCATCTTCTTAAAATTGGGTCGAATGCTCCGCCGGACGTTCTTCGAAGAATGTATGAAGACTCGATATTGACGGGTGATGTCAAAAATACAAACGACGGCGTATTGTTACACAATTTTATGTCGGGTGGAGGGGAATAGTGCGTTCCGCTACTTCATTCGCTACGCTACCGCTCGCGATTCCATTCGCTACGCTACCGCTCGCGATTCCATTCGCTACGCTACCGCTCGCGATTCCATTCGCTACGCTACCGCTTGTTCGGAAATAGCAGGTCTTCTAATGTCCTGCCGTGAATATGGAATTTTCGTGCCTTTTTCAAAAGTATCGGTATATCGCGTTGATGATGTTTTCGAACAAGGTCGTCATAGATATGTTGGATGACATATTCAACAAGATACTCTTCTAAACGACGAAACAATGGGTCGCCTCTACCATTATTATTATTATTCGTCATATTTCGTTCGTTTGCCGTATAATAATCACTAATTCGTATCGGGATATTGAAACGGTAATCCCAGAATGTATCGCACGATATACGCACATCAAGCGTAATGGTGCTGATATTGTTCGTTTGTAGGTGTTGCATTCAACTGTAGTTTGGAGAGGTGTAGTTTATACACAGGTCAATATATAATCATCTAGAAATTGTTTTAAGTTTAATTATGATTA
>RGCF01000357.1 GCA_009919265.1 Bacteroidota bacterium
AGGTTGTGTGTTTTCTTGGATGAAATGATTCACGACACGGGTCTTGCTGACTTCAAATGTAGTCGGATGATACGTCATTACTTCATCACCTACTTTTACATCCTTGATTGGGACACGACGACCGTCACTCATTTGGACCGTCTCGTTGATATCTAAGCACTGATACGTATTCCTAGGTGCCTGATTATGCTCCGGAAACGGAATACATGACGCCAAAATCCCGAAAATCGTACTCGGATGAATCTCGCAGTGTGAATACTTATACATATACGGGTTCGTAGTATCCGTTTCATTCCGATATAAATGATGCGGACGCATCGCAATCATACTGAATGCCTGTTCATCCGGGTCGATATATTCGATAACACCGTGTGCGTTGGTCTCATGACCGTCGTCGCTACCGCTGTGTTCGCATCTGCTGCTCGCAATATGCGTTAGTAGGTCGTCCCATCCAATCTCGTGAGCCGCAACCCTCTGTATAATATCACGTGTAATATAAAGCTCGTTCGTATCAGGATTCACCAACAATAAAGGTCGCATCATCCGACCCGCGTCATTACATATACGAATCTCCGCATTCGGATAATCAAATACGATCGATGTGTAAATATTAATAATACCACGCCATTTCTTCAATTTGAATTCTTTATAAAGTCGCATCGGGTCGCGCGTAATACCTACCCATATTCCATTGACGAATACCTTCACTTGACGAAATGTTTGTTGCGGCGTCAGGGTTTCCACGCGCTCGATATACTCGTCAATATACGCATGAAGTGATGCTGGATTACTATGGATTGTCACGTGACTAAGATAACTGATATTTTTTACGACACCGATACTTCCGCCTTCTGGGGTCTCTGCTGGACACAGAAAACCCCACGATGTATTATGTAACTTACGAGGCGGCACCAACTTGCCGCTTTTGTCAATGGGTGTATTCAACCGACGAAGATGACTCAAACTTGACGAATAGGTAAGACGATTCAACACTTGCGCAACACCGACCTTATTACTCGTCATACTCTTGATTCCGAAATCGCCTGTGGATAGTGCTCGTTTGAGTCCGTTTTCGATCGTAGTGGATTTAATAATTTTATACATATTGGTGTCATTGATGATGCTCAAGTAGTCTTCTGTCGAACGCCAAGAACCTGTATTGATTTCACGAACCACTTGTTTTGACATATCCTTGACTAACTTATTGAAGTAGTTACGAAACAGGTTGTTCAATAACGCACCAGTTAGGTCAACGCGCTTGTTCAAATACGAATCACGGTCGTCTTGTTTGTTAATCTCAAAGAATGCGCACAGCAATTTATGGGCCATATATCCGAGGAAGAATATCCGCTGTTTATCAGTATTGCAATGGGGAAAGAGGTCATTGTGAAGAACTTCCTGCGCAAATTCGCGTTTTTTTATCGCACCACTTTCTTTATCCATATTGATTGGTGTAAAGATCACCTGTGAAGTAAAGTATTTAATAGCGTCCTCCTGTGTCATTATTCCATTCGCATCGATGATCGAAGCTTGAAGTGCTTCCAGCAATTTACTGCTCGTGCTGGTGCTGGTGCCGGTGCTGGTGCTAATTGGGTCTGAACCATCACCATCGTTATCATCGATGTTATATACAATGTATTCACAAATCTCGCGGTCAGATAATATTCCAAGTGCCCGAAACACGATGAATAACGGAATTGGTTGTTTCATTCTTGGTATTTGAATAACGAGTGGATGACCAAACCCGTTCTGTTTTGCGACTACCATCATATTAATCTGTTTCGGAGAAATACATTTCGAATCCGGAACCGACTTAATCTCGGCAACATAACGCCACTTGTTGTTATTTTTTGCGACGTTGTAACAGAGAACTTTGTTTTCGGCCGCACGTTCTTGACCCAGAACTGTTTTTTCACTTCCGTTGATAATAAAGTATCCGCCAGCGTCATAGGGACATTCGCCAGTAATATTATGGTCGAGATGGTTGTGTTGTGTAAGGACACAAATACACGACTTTAACATAATCGGCATCTTCCCAATTTGAATTTTTGGAAAGACCTTGTGATGGGTTGTAACCGGTTGATCGCTTCCACTGTCAGAAGTAGTCGATGTTGTGCTTGAACCACGAACTATATATTTCACAATCATATCTACGGACATCATAGATGCGTATGTGAAATTGCGTAAGCGCGCTTCTTGTGGAAATAGAATTTTGGTCGCACCAGTATTTTCGTGAATTTGTGGACGCGACAGATACAAATTCGTGAAATTCACTTCTACTTCAAGACGATACTTGTGAGTTGTTTTATCATAATCTTGTTCTGATGCGATTTTTACAGGATTGAACATATCAATCGTTCGTTTCAACTGGACGTTAATCATATCATTGTATGACTCGATTTGATGACGCACTAATTGTTCAAGATGTTTTCCGTCGAAATATGAACCGATTATTGTCCATGGTTCTTCAATATAATTTCCGATTCTGTCTCGTATTTTCTTTTGGAGTGATACTGATATTTCTTCAAGATCTGCTGCTAAAATATTCGTTTCTTTTGCGTATCGTGGATTGAGTTCTTCATAGGTAGGTTGATGATGCGTATGATTCGATTCATTGGCTTCATTGGCTTCATTATTGTTATTGACATCTTTTGATTCCTTAATTGGTTCAACAATCGTCGGTTGTTTGGACTTACGAACAAGTTTTGGCATTTGGAATAACAATAATGTATTGGTATGATGATATATATTGAAGTAAGC
>RGCF01000358.1 GCA_009919265.1 Bacteroidota bacterium
GCAAATTGAGACCCAAACATTCCTCTTTCTTCTGCCAGAAAAAAACCATATACACCAGGAATTTCTGAAGCAATCATCGATAACATAACAGTCATACCTGCTTTGTCATCAGCTCCAAGTATCGTTGTTCCATCTGTTCTGATTATTGATCCTTCATCTATGAGATGAACCTCAGTGCTTGTACATACACCTTCATCATCATCCAAAGGATAAGTATCCAAGTGACATGTAAAGAGATGCATTGGCTTAGAACCGATAATCACATATCGATTTCCATAATCATCTGCTTTAGCTCCAGGAATTTGATCATATATCAAATGTTCAAATCCATTGGGCGTGGTTTTGCATATCAATTTCTTGAATAATTCCTTGACCCCTTTCCCCTCATTTTTTATTCTTATCTGTTTCATAGGTTTGCCTTTAACGATTGCAAACGTTATCTATTGCAATCAATGAGTAGACTGTTTTCCCGTATATTGCATTGCACATGAATATCATACGCTATATTTCCCGATCTGTTTGGGTATTATCTTTGGTGAGTTTGTTTTCTGACATCACCTCTGAAATGCTCTATCCGATTATGCCTTTGTATTTACAATCAATCGGATTTTCCGTTTTGTGGATTGGCATTTTGGAAGGCATAGCAGAAGCAATTGCTGGATTGAGTCAAGGATATTTTGGCAAAGCATCAGATCTAGCAGGATCACGCATGCCATTTGTGCGTTTGGGGTATGCATTGACAGGAATTTCAAAACCAATTATCGGCATCATCAAAGACCCATTATTGATACTCTTAGCAAGAGCAGGAGATCGATTCGGTAAAGGAATCAGAACGGGAGCTAGGGATGCTATTCTATCAAATGAAACCACATATTCACATAAAGGAAGAGTCTTTGGATTTCATAGATCAATGAATACGACCGGCGCAGTGATAGGTCTTCTGATTGCGCTCACCTATATGTTTTATCATCCCGGTGATTATCAAACTTTATTCATCTTCTCGGCAATCCCGGCTCTCATATCAGTCGCGCTGACATTCTTTGTTTCTGACGATGATATTCAGATTCACAAAAACAAAGAAGAACAATCTGCTTTTGCATTGCTTTCTTATTGGAAAGAAAGTTCTAAAGAGTATAAACAAGTCGTCTTTGGATTATTATTATTCACACTATTCAATGCATCAGACTTTTTTCTATTACTCAAAATGAAGCAAGATGGTTTGGATGATGTCACCATAATCTCAATCTATATTTTTTACAATCTTGTTTATGCAGTAACTGCACTCCCGCTTGGTATCATTGCAGATCGTATCGGACTCAAAGCAATGCTTATCATTGGATTGATTGCGTATGCAGCATTGTATATCGGAATGGCTGTACTCGATGGTCAGACTCCATTTTATCTATGCTTTTTCGCCTATGGCATTTTCTCAGCAGCAACGGAAGGCATAAGTAAAGCATGGATTTCAAATGTGAGTCATGCCCATGATTTGGGAACCGCATTTGGTACATTTTTGGGGCTTCAAAGCTTATTTTTGATGCTTGCAAGCATATTGGCAGGCATGATGTGGTCAGTCATTGGTGCGGAAAACACATTTCTCATCGTAGGTTGCATTACATTAATATTGATTATATACTTCCTCACACTAAAAAAACCGGGTCATGTAGTTCTTGCCTTTGACAATCCCGATCCCCTTGAAGATTGATTATCTTTTTCGAAGAATAAAAATCCCACATCCATATGTGCAATTGCAATTAGAAGCAATCATTGCATCATCAAGAATAATATCTTCATAAAAGTCGCCTTCTTCATCAACATAGGAAAATGAGATGATTGAATAATCAGCATTCAGTAGTTGCATCAAATAGTCAATCGAAAAAACGCGATGAGCATTGAATTCAATTCTTTGAGGTCCGATTGGAACGGAGAAATAAAAGGTTCCACCTTGTTTGAGTATTGCTGTGATATTCTTCAATGCTTTTTTATAGCCCCAATAATCGATTGGATCACCATAACGACCAAGACCAAAATGTTCGATTGCATGCAAAGAAGAAATGGAATCAGTTGAATTGATCAAATCATCGGGTAATTCCATCAAGTTTGCTTGACGGAAAGTGATATTCTTTACATTACTCTCAATTGGTCTGATATCAAGTAATTCTATAGTGCGGAATGATGCAACATGGGCAATGAAGCCATCGGTTCTTGAACCTATGTCGACATGTTTTTGAGGTGCGGCTTCATGAATTTTGCGAGCGATGAACAGATCTTGATGAAAGTAATGCCCTTTCATCACCCCACCTTGATCATCTTTATCAGTAAGAATAGGAAAAGGTGTACCAAATGAAAATGTTTGATCATTCCCTTTTTGCTGTTGTAATATTTGCAAATCACGCTCATACCATGATGTTTTTTTCGGTGACATCACTTCGATGAAGCGTTTTGCATCAAAACCGAGATATAATAATCGCTTATAGAAGCGTTTGAGAATTGACTTCAAGGTAAATGCAGAGTTGTGAATGATTTCATGACAAAGATACTCAAAAAAACCCGTGCAATATTGAAATCGCACGGGTTTTCATGGTCTCATTTCCAGGTTAATGATGTACCCACCACAATATTTCGTGGCAAGCCGGGCTCGATATAAGCGGGATCCGCAAATCTTGGTTTATCAGGATTGATCCACACACCGGATACATATTTCGCATCAAGAACATTTTGCATTCTTCCGAATACTTTTGCAGACACATCTTCCAATAC
>RGCF01000359.1 GCA_009919265.1 Bacteroidota bacterium
GAATATCTCAGCTTGCTGTCACGGGCGCTGAGAACGCCCGCGACGCTGGAACGCCGGGTTCTGAAGTCTCTGTTAAAGCTGCCGCGAACGATGCCGCAGAAATGATTAAGAAAAAACAACCTGTTCCAGATGTGGTTACAGCAACTTCTGCGTTGGTTAAACCATCAAATGAAGGAATGAAGCCCGGCAAAGAGGGATTTATACCAAACCTATTTAATAGTGGTATCAATGCTGTGTCGGATATTACTGGCGTTATAGGTCCTCCCCCCCGCGAAGAAAAAATTCAAGTAAAAGGTGCTGGTGCTGGAATAGAAGGACTTGCTCTTATGGGTTCTGACCTGAATGAAGTTCAAAATGGCGATGTCGCAGGAATGTGGGTTACGAAGGCGAACACATATGCGTCTGAATTCGGATATGGTATTATCAATAACACAGGAAGTGCGTATAGTGCCGATGAACCTCTTAAAAATGGAGAGTTAGTTATTTTTGCGAAGAACAGGTTTAAACCAGAATGCTGTCCTGCGCCGTATTCATCTAGCACTGGTTGTGTTTGTATGACACCCGAACAAATCAACTACTTGAATACACGTGGTGGTAACCGCACGAGTGATTCTGGTGTCTAAATTATTTATTTTTTGAGATTCAAGTGACAGATTGTAAATCTCAAAAAAAATTGAAATGTTTTTATTGTCATCATCGAATGAAGTAGAGTCATTCCCACGCTTACAAAATACCCAATCAACAAGAACAAGAACAACAACAACATCAACAACAACAAATGAATATTGCTAACAACAACGTCCTTACCAATAAAAGTGTCAGCGGAGCCAACGAACTCAATAAATATATACAAGGAATAACCGAGATCACACAAGAAATCCGTCAAGAATTTGAAGATTGTCTCAATCAACCCGACGCTATCGTCGAATATGATGACCACAACGAAAATAGAACACAATTCACCACCAATATTGAAATGTCAGCAGAATCACACAGAACGTTTATCAACTACAAAACGAAATTGTTTCTTCAAACTGGTGTAGTGATAGTTGAAACTCTGAATTTACTCGAAATACTGCGGAAAATGCTTGTCAACAACAAGCAACAAAAGAAAACCACGATTCGAAACATTCGATCCACTATCAACGGTCTCAAGCAACAACAACTACAATGGACTACTATCTTGAATCCCGAACAAGAACTTGAAGCAATGACGGCTGTGACATCGCCATCTATCGAGAGATTGGAGAAGGAGATTGAAATGACAAAACAAAACCATCGCACAATCACAAACCGGATTTTGACACAAATCAATTCATTGTGTATCACCACACGTCGAAACATTCTCAACTTCAAACGTGCGGCCGAAGAAACCATCGGTGAAATCATTATTCACGCCGATAAATGTCGCGCGTTCATCTTGAAATGTCGTCGTCTTGAAATCATCGAATTCTGTGCTTCAAACTGGTGGTTTGACACGTGTTATTGGGCATTCATCACAGAACATCCAGAATTGAGTGATCACCAATTCACTGTTTCAGCAGAACAACATACGCATCCGAACACGATAAGCGGATGGTCTAATGATTGCGAACGAATCAAGATAGTGGTTAAGTGTTTCAACCCGACCCAGTTGGTTCACACCACTACCACCATCACCATCTGCGAATACGAACTGGATCAAACCCTCGCAGAAGAAATCTTGACCGATGATGCGATTCAAGCATTCGAAGACAAAACGACTATTGCCAAGGAATATCCCGACACGATGATGGAAGCATACTAAAAGAAGTCTAACGACGTAGGCTACAATGTAAGTATATCTCAGCGTGTATAATAAATCAATATAATATTAGGTAAGTCTTTTTTTTACAGAGTCAAGTATTTCATCGCAAATCTCTCCAATCGGTCGTATCAAAACCGGTTGGCGAATGATATCGATGAACTCGTCATTTGTCATAGTTTTCATTCGTTCAATAATACCTTTTACTTCATGATTTGTCGGATTTTGACTAAGGTGAATAAATCGCTTAGGGTTAAAAAATTCAGTAACACGGGATGTTCCCCAATATATTGGAATAACACCCGAACGAATACCATTTATTAACTTCTCGGTAACGTAATATGGTTTATCGTTATTTTCCATTGTAATCGCAAATTTACCTCTCTTATAAAATGTCACCATTTCATTTGAGTTATAACTCCCAGGAACCACAAATCCAACATTATTATCGTGTTTTCCTCCTGAGAATACTGGTATTTCCTTTTTTACGGTATTGTAAAATGCCAAACGTTCCTTTCCGTGATATGCGTTCGATAAAATAATTGACGCAAAATTTGGCGGTATTTCATCCGGTGTTGGTATTGGTCTATCTACTTTCTCGAGTTCTTTCATAATATGCGGGTTTGTAATCAAAAAAATAACAAAGAGTGGGCATTTTACAAAATTGGAATGTGTATGCTCGAAACCTAAGACGCAATCGTATTTGTCGACATTTAGCGTATTCGCATAATCGGATTCACCCGTGAATAAGATAGTTGCACGCCATTTTTTGTAATTGAGATAAGAATAACTTCCAAAAATAGATTCCACCAAAATCGTCGCATCATTCGGTGTATGAACAACAAGAATCGGAGCATTGTATGTTTTTTCAAGTAACTGAACAAAAAAAGAACAGTCCATTATATCGGTTTTTTCTATAAAACCGGGCCAAAACTTATTGAAAAAAACGCGAATTGGTGTAAAGGATGATGACATAG
>RGCF01000360.1 GCA_009919265.1 Bacteroidota bacterium
GAAACCGTACGTATTGGCAGCTCAGCGACATAATTACAAGATTCGTATTGTCGAGACTCCTCCTGTTGATTTGTCCACAATCATGGACAGACAACAATCAAGAACAGATATACATAAAGCATTGCCATTAGAAGTAGTACAAGGTATGTTGCAGCGGTTTGAACATAACGTAACCGTAGATGATATTTTGAACAGCTAAGTAAATCATTTTTAGTTTTAAGTTTGATATGTTTGCTTGATTTTCTTGTACAGAATTCATTTTGTTCGATATAACCGTGCCGACGATTGTAGAATAATATATAATATCTTCTAGATTCCATTCCATAACTTCATCTATGGGCACAAGTTTAAAATTATCAATGGTAGGGACAGAATACCCACTGGTAGAACTCATCTAGTTCTTTAGTAGTTTTCTGTTTAAGATGCTCTTGGTCTTGTTGGACCCATAGGAGCTATCACGTGGGATAGAAGAATGGGATTGGAACCAGAAGGTAGTCCGCCTCCTGATTGAATATGAGTACCTACGGGGCCTGGTGGCTTATCGACTGGTTGTCGTGGTCCAAGTCCAGGATTCCGAAATATAGTATTCCCCCCTTTCATCGCAATATACTCTTGAATGAGTTCTGGGCGGATGAATGACATTTCTAACTTCATGGAATGATTTTAGAAATGGTATGTGATCCGCGTGCCGTTTAATGGCGCTTAGTTCCACGGCGCTTAGTTCCACGGCGCTTAGTTCCTCGGCGCTTAGTTCCACGGCGCTTAGTTCCTCGGCGCTTAGTTCCACGTCTTTTACCTCCGCCCGTTTTAAAGCATACAGGCGGCGTGGTTCGCGCTTCATAGGGTGTTTGTAGCAAAGACGGAGAACCTGTGCTACCCAACCATGTGCTTGCTACATTCGTGTATCCAGCTGTAGGGGCTGCGTAAAAAGCACTATCTACACCACCCACTCCGCCGTGCTGATTCAGTGGATTTGCAGTGGTAATTGAACTCTCACATGGAATACGCATGACCGGTGGAGGACCTCCCGCCCAAGGAGCTGCTGCTGCGGGAACAGGCGCAGAAAGATCAAACGAGTAACGACCCCCCTCTTGTCTGCGATTTCCACCACTCATACCCGGGAGCCCAAGTCCCGTTGTGGGATATGAAATTTCCCCGAATCTCTGTGTAGCCATACAAGAGGACATGGGGAGAACTTCTGCCGTATTCCCTATAGGGGCACCGGGTGTAATAGGCCCCCCAAACGCATAACTTTGACCGAGATTACCTCCCCGCTGCCTTTTGCTGAATTTCTTATTGTATTTCATAGCTTCCTCTACTGAAAGGCATATATTTTTATCGGAACCTACTACCAATACCGCTTCACATTACGCGGTTCACATTATACAATACTTGTTATTTCATATCCATTGAATTCGGGCTGCCATTGTATTTGTACCCAAGCCCCCTTTTCCGCAGCAGAACGAAGTGTCAAACTGAGATTGAATTGCTGCACAGAACCTCTTCCTATACATGTATTATCCGCGTCATATAAATCATATATATCAGGCATTTTATCAACAGGAACTGCAAGCGCTTTCTGTGCCTTCTGTACAATAGAAGTCACAGGGGCAAGTGCTGCACGATCTTGTTTCAACTCCACAGGGGCAGATGCCACACGATCTTGTTTCAACCCCGCATGTGCCTCTGCAGCTTTTTGAAACTTCTCCAAATACCAAATCATTCTACGCCGCCCAGGCGTATCGGGAATGAATTCTATACTCTGCGTGCCAGCCCATTCCTTTTTTGCAGAGAATTCTTCCATAGACATTGGCTGAGCAACACTCGCATATATACCACCCAGAAGCCGCGCATCCGGGACCCAATGATATTCGACAAACTCTTTCAACTTCTCACGCCTCTGTGTAAATGTCTTGGATGCCGTGAGACTCTCTCCACGCCACATCCATACATCCTCAAGACGTAACGTATGAAGAACATCATCTAGGGTGGCAATTAAAACGGTTCCACCCCCTTCCGATACAGTTTGAGATACACGCATACGTAATGTGCTCACATCTGTATATAGCATAGTCCCACGCCGCCTACGAATCTGATAATAAATCGCCGGTATTCCTGGTAAGAAAATTAAGAATCCGGGTTCCCCCCGCCCTTCGTTTGGAAGCGCGAAAAATGTCCCTTGTTTCAAGGGAGCTTGCGCTCGTTCAGGATCCAGGCGTTGTCGTATTACAGTTTCATGTGAGCATGATTCCAGTACCTTTTTCGCAAGTTGCTGGAATGACGCTGGTGCGCGCTTTCGCCTCACGGCGTGTATTTCACGATGACTATTTCGAAGACTTCCTTCGGAGAGTCCTTGAGCTTCCATGTCTATATGTAATATAGTGTTTATTGCTTAGGCCTTTCCAAGGTGCATTATATTCCCCAACATCTAAAATGTAGCAAACCGATCATCCTTCGTCAAGTCATTAGCAAAGACGGAGCCCATAAAGCTACCACCATTCTGTGCAAAATCGGGAGAAAACTGTGACTCAGATGCAGTGACCTTTGCGCTACCAATACCGGATGTGGCTAGGCGATTCATTCCCGAATTATCAACACCAGGTCCGAAAGAAAGTTCTGGGTGGCGCATAGAATCTTCAATTGGCGCCTCCATATTTTTATCATCATATGGATCTATCGGAGCCACTTCCGGAGAGATGGTAGCAGGAGTATCGGGGGGTGCTGTATTCGGGGGATTCGGCCCTCCAGGAGATACAACC
>RGCF01000037.1 GCA_009919265.1 Bacteroidota bacterium
TATAAATGGGTAAAAGCAAGTGCTGGTAAACATACAACTCGGAAGGCCCCAAAAGGCACACATGTCTATCATACGCATTTCAATGGCGCCCGACCCTTTCGTGTAGAGGTGTCTGGTAAGAAAGTGGAAATCTATAAAGATGCCACGTTGGTCAAAAAGCTCACTGTTCACAAAGTCCATTGCGGAACGCCGATTGGGAATAGCATTCTATTACATCTGAGTGGAAAGAAGTATATGTTCATAGGCAATGAAATATACGAGTTCACAATGGAAGATGAGTTTGACGCATATTACTCCATAGGGAATTACGATGTCCCGTATCCAGTTCTTCTAGGTTCCAAATATGTATATTTCATGCTAGAGTATGATCATACATATATTCCAAGGGACCTATTCAAAGCTAAAATGAATGCTGCAGAATGGGCAGACGCATACGCGTATTATTATGGGTTCAAAGATTTAGAGACAGGCATACGTTCATCTTGTTTTTCATGTGAAGAAACTAAAAAACAAAAGAACCTCATTCAAAAATCCCAAAAGAAAATGAAAGGCTATAAGCAAATTGTAAAACCGCAAGTCTAAAACGCCGCTCCCATATCAAACAACATTTCTTCCGCCTTTTAGTCAGGCTAATCTAAACACTCATGCCGAATAATCTTTCTGCCACCATTTCCTAAAAAAGCTGTTCTTAAAGCTACGGAAATGTTTTTTAGATACGGTGCGACCGTTTTCTTGAAAACTCTGGGGCAAATGTATAGGAAATTTCATGTGGTTAAATTCGAGCGCATAAATCCAGGGACTTTTTGTTCTATTTTCAAACATCTTAATAATGTGTTTGGAATCGTCCCCATATTCAACAAAGTCTCTCCAAGCAAATGCACCCATACAAAAAATATGTTCTATATTCACAATATCTCTTGGCCAAACATCCAAAAAGTCTGTATCATAGTAATAAACAAGTGTTCGGATCACATCGTCGTATAGAAATTCCAATGTCCAGACATCCTCTGTCATTTTTTCACTGAGAATTTTAGAAGGGCCTTTCAGATGTGTGACAACCCGTTCTCTTGGAGGAATTATCTTTAAGGTACACGAATCGTTCCCTTCCTCTAATACTTCCTTTATCAATTCCCTATGTTCATCCCAAGAACCATACGCATCGTCCAGCTTATTCATAACAAAAAGAGTCGTCAGTGTAGGCGCAAGAGTTAATGCCGATGCTATATCCGTCGCCATACCCAAATAGAGGGCGTTTTCTTCTCCACCCCCTCGGAGCCTTCTTTGTAGTTTACGAGTGCTCGCCTTTTTTGTAGAACTCATCTTACTGTATGTAATTATAATTTACCAAAGGGATACGTCGGAAGGGACTCCGCAAGTCTAAAACGCCGCTCCCATATCAAACGACATTTCTTCCGCCTTTTTCCCCACCCCTGCCTTTGCATATGTGCTGACCCGCTTCTCAAAGAAGTTGTCCTTGTTCTCCAACGATATACGCTCCATGAAATCGAACGGGTTCGTCGCAGAGTAAATCTTGGGATAGCCCAATTGAAGGCTGAGTCGATCTGCCACAAACTCAATATATTGCGCCATGAGTTTCGCATTCATACCAATCAGCTCACACGGTAGCGACTTGGTAATGAATTGCTTCTCAATCTTCACGGCCTCTCGTAAAATCTTATGCGCCTTTTGTTTCGTCAAACGGTTCACAAGCTTTCCATACAGGGCACAGGCGAAATCCGTGTGAAGTCCCTCGTCACGCGCGATGAATTCGTTGGACAACGTCAAGCCAGGCATCACACCTCGCTGCTTCAACCAGAAGATGGCGCAAAAGGCCCCGCTAAAGAAAATGCCCTCTACCGCCGCAAATCCCAATAGGCGTGTGGCAAAGTCGGCCTCTTTTGAATCAATCCAGGTGAGAGCCCAATCCGCCTTCTTTTTCACACATGGTATCGTCTCAATCGCATGTAGAAGATCGTATTTCTCTTTTGGGTCCGTGATATACGTATCAATCAATAGGGAGTATGTCTCGCTGTGAATCGCCTCCATTTGATTCTGAACCGCATAGAAGAATTTGGCCTCGGGCCACTGCACCTCGCGAGTGAAACGCATCGACAAGTTCTCCATCACAATCCCATCCGACCCCGCAAAGAAGCCAATAATATTCTTTATAAAGTAACGCTCATTGTCTGTCAACTTCTCCCAATGCGCCATATCCTTACTGAGATCCACCTCTTCTGCAAACCACATAACAGCACAGTGGTCCTTGTATTTCTTCCATAAATCGAGATGCTGTAAGGGAAAGAGGGTAAATCGATCCTTGTTCTCTTGTAGCATTGGTTCTGGAAGCACAATCGGCTCTTCCAGTGCTAACTGTGTCAGCTCTGGCTCAGCCGCGGAGTTCTTGCGTGATTTTAGAACAGGAGAACTTCCTGGGGTTTTTCCGCTGCGTGTTGTCTTCTGTGTTGTGTGGGTGGTTTGTGCCGTAGAAAGTGACTCCTCCATCCCGGGAATAGAAACTGTATTTGGGGGTGAGAAAGAGATTCTGGACATTCGTTAAAAAAAGCTCCAAAGGGTTTATGTAGCCAATTTTATGCGACGGGATTTACGAGTGATGCGTCAAAGAGCTCTGTATACTTGCAACTCCCAGTGTTGTGAATAACGATACGAGCACACTACCGAATAATGTGAAGAGACATATGTTAGAATCTTCATTTGTATCTTGGTTCACAAAGTAATTCTTCTCGTCTTCTGGATCCCTATACTCTTCTTGACTTTCCTCGGCGCTTTCCTCGGTACTTGTCTCGGCACTTGGTTCGGCAACCGTGTCAAGCCTCACTTCCACCAGCTTTAGACTCTCTGTCAGCGCGCCATACAAGCCTTTTACTAGATCCAGTTCTACTTTTAATTCTAGATGAAGATCCTCCTTGAACTTTTTCAGCTTTTCTGTTATCAGCCGCACACAGTCTGCCAGATCCTTATTCATCTTTGCTATCACATGCTGTGCCGCCGTATCTTTTTCAGATATACCCGCAATAATATTTGCCATGAAGACCGCCTGCTTCTCCCTTGTGCTAAAGGTAACGCCTTCCGGGTCAGTCTTCCCACTCAAAGAAATGAGCAGGCGATGAGGAGTGGATGTCATCTGAGTGATCGTATCCTTCTTTATATATTTAGTATGGCCGTAAAATTCCAGCTCTAAGAAGTTTCCGTTTACACGAAGAACAGGATCGGTCATGATATGTTATATATATACGTGGCAACCAGCCTCAATTTTATTCAAAACTCGCATAAAACGCTTTCACTCCCGCGTGAGCTCTGAATGCGCGCTGAGATATTTCAAAGATAAATAGGGCATCCAAACTTCGCACTCGCGATAAAGCAACATACGCTTGCCCACATTCAAATGTACTGGGTCCTACATCTATCAACACAGAATCCAATGACGCCCCCTGCGCCTTGTGAATTGTCAATGCATACGCCACACGCAATGGAATCTGCTCGCGCTTTACAGAATTAATATCGTCATCCGAAGACCACATGGCGGGTTTCACAGTAATACTTCGCCCATTCATGAATTTCACAATTGGATTTCCGTCCGACGCAAAGCCTATCACCACTCCGCGCGAGCCATTCACGAGGCCCTGTATGGGGGTTTTTTTAGATTCCTTCTCGCCATCCCGTTCTTCATAATACTGTTTCAACAACATTACTTGTGCCCGTTCTTTTAGGCGTAATTCCACTTCATACGGCGCATCCTTGTCTAATTTCTCAACAAGTAGTTGAACAATATCCGCCGACATCTCCTTGGGTGAATGAGTGACCGCCTTGAATACACGTTCCTCGCCTGGGAGCTTCTTCATCTGATTCTCATTAATCGCATTCACATCATTATTCTTGGTAAAGAGAAGTGTCGGTTTAATCTCCTGCCGCTTCCAATCCATTGTTTTTCGCGATTCCAGGATTTCATAGGACTCTGTGCTCAATTCCCCTATACGCGCCTCATTCAGAATTTTCTGAAAGATGGGATCCTTCTGGCGAACAATTTCGGTCAGGAAATACGTTTCTTTGACAACCTGCTTCCAAAGGGGTGATTCGTATGCGAATGTGCTAGATCCTTCGCGAACTACAGGTGGAAGCTGATAAAAGTCCCCCACGAAGACTATCTGAAGACCACCAAATGGTTTATCGGGGCATTTACGTGCCTTTCTACCAACGGCGTCTAACAGCTCTAAGAGAGAAGGTGTCATCATACTCACCTCGTCTATCACCAGACAATGCGTTGTCCGCCATCGCGGTCCCTTTCGTTTATCTTTTGCTATAGTGTTTGCCAAGACTTCCACATCTCCACGACCTAGACCAATCCCTGCCCACGAATGGAGAGTCTTTGCAAACGGACCAATAAGAATCGCCGCACACCCCGTCAAGGCCGTAATAGACAGCTTCTTACCAGTATACCCTTTGTAGTGCGCATACAGATTCTGTAGGAGAAAGGATTTGCCCGTGCCACCAGGTCCTGTGAGAAAGATAGACTTGCCAGCCACGATTGCATCAAACGCCGCGCGCTGTTGCACATTCAGTTGCGATAAAGTATCAGGAGGTTGATATATTTCTTGTATCTTCTCTTCCGCCATATAGGCATCTGCTTCGTCCCTTGTGGCGAAAGACTTGTGTAACGCATATGGAAATCCATCAATCTGTTCGTTCACTTCCGCCCATGTTTCATATATGCCAGGCTTTTTTCCCACTTTTACCGCATACACCTTGGAACTATTCTTACTCATCCGATGCCTGTAAAAAAGGCTCAGATAAGACGCAATTTTACAAGTCCCATTTCGCTATTCAAACAGAGATGGAATACATGCGAGTATATCAAATACTGTCAGTCGCCTCTGTCCATTCCATAGAGCTACAGCATCTTTCGTGTGAAATGTAAGAATGCGCGACTCAAGATCCATATTCTTTGCCGTATTGTAACATATATCCAAGAAGTCATCCATCGAAATCCGGTTAGAATATCCATTTGTCTCTAACCACTCTCGAAGATGCGGCTTTGGAATAAGCGGTTCAACTAGCCAGTCAACAGTCTCATCTTTGGCACGCGCATATACGTCGGTCACTTGTCTGTCAATATCTCTGGAAGCTACATATATCTTGTTCATTTGTTCTTTTAATTCGGCCATGACGTCACCCAAGGATTCCCCAGAAGCAGAGGTATCGGATTGCGCATCATCTGACATTCGTTGTATATATATGAATTTGATTGGCATTCCCCTACTCAATTTTGCGAAAAGGACTTCGCAAGTAACGTAATTGGCTCGTGATATTCAATGGAAACAAAGGCACAAAACTGTATCGGCTCTTTCGTTGGCTCCATAGATACGATACAATGAGGTGGAAGACATATCATTGTTCCGGGGCGTAGAACTATGTCTAAGAATTTGAGATCTGCAACGAGGGGTGTGTCATTCAGCGTGAGAGAACTAATGTATTTATATTGCCACGCCGTAGGAAGAAACATTTCGGATTCTTTGGATAGAATACTGAGGATATATTTCCCCTCGGTAGGCATTATGCAAGTATATTTTGCCGTTGTTCGTAGCATGCCGAGGCCGCCAATATATGCTTCAGATCTCATACACCCTACTACCGGGCCGATCCATGTGGATTGCGATAGGATTGGGAGCCATATGTGATCGGCCCATATTGGAATAGCAAGCTCTTTGGCTAATTCTTGGCGACCTAAATAAGAAATTGTAGGAACACCCTGTGCTCCAAATATCATTTCTGGATGCGTAAGAATATCAGAAAGTGGTTGCCCGCCTACAGAAAAATTTGCGAGACGTTGGATTTTCTCTAAAAACTCCTTGGTAAGCCCCTTCGGATTACTTATTCCGCGTATGACTACCGGTTGTAGCTCTTCTAAGAGCTCGGGGAGTTGTTCTATTTTTTCATATTCTAGCTGCAAAATTTCAAGTTCTGATCTGCGATGTTTATAAAAAAGATACATGATTATTAAAATGAGAGCAATAAATACTATACATACTTCTATCATCCGCCCCTTTGTTTAAGTATATATCCGTTTTCTCGTTTTTCTACGAGCATCTGCGACTTGCATGTTTTTTAAAGTCCTTCTACGCGCCATTGCCTCGCGCACCGTTGTTACTTCTGGTTCGGGGATATATGCTTGCCGAGACATGTTTAGAAACGATAGAATCTCGGGTGAGAATTTGGGTGGTTCTTTAGGCTGTTCTTGGGGCTGTTCCTGTGCCTGTTCCTGGTCCTGTGCCTGTTCCTGGTCCTGGTCCTGTTCCTGTTCCTGTTCCTGTTCCTGTTCCTGTTCCTGTGCCTGTTCCTGTGCCTGGGATTCCTCAGACTCTTCATATCGCTTTGAATAATCCGTAAGTGCCATCAAAATACTAGCAAAATGATCATCCGTAAAATCATCCTCGCATTCAGAATTCATAGGGAATATCAGAAATTCCTTGAAGGGTTCGATCCATGTATAGATTATCTCACCCATTTCAACATCCAGGAATTTACTAATTATATCTTCTGCTACTGTATCCGAATGCTCATAGGCACTATCCATCATTGTAAGAATATTCAAAAAGAAAATATTATAGTCTCTCAATGAGGAATGAATATATTCAATATTTTCATCTGTAATCCATGTGGTTGTCACGCAGTCCAACCCCTTTGGCGCATACACTCGTATAAGCTCCATATGATCATCCCATATCTGTTCGGTTATCGGCGTATCAGTCGTCTTAGACAACTTTATAATACAAAATCGGCGAAAACTCCACAATAATATCTGGGGTATTAATGCTTCCCAGGGATGAGTCGGCGTAGGACCTAAAAGTGTCGTAAGCTGATTCACTGGATGAAAGTCTGTATCCATAGGCTATTCCATAGACGGAAAGGATTCTTATCCTCTGGGCGCGAAATGCGAATCATATTGATTAAATCTGGGATCAGATCGACTCGGATTCGTGGGAACACTTGAAACAATATGTTCAGGGCCGATACTGCTTCCTACCAGCAATTCTTGACGCTGATTTCGTGCAGATTGTTCATACGTTTTAAGAGGATTCTTAGGATCTATAGCGCTCACATTAAATGTGAGATCCGGTCTCATAAGCTCAGGGGCCGCCTTTAATGCCTCTTCGGGTGCCCCAGGCCTATGTGGTTTATTCATTTGTTTATACCGATCCTGTTTCGTTGCGTTATTGAACAGAAAATCGGATGAAACAGACATATTATATTTATCATTCATTTCACGGCAATCATAAGGACCGGACCGGAGAAGTGCGCGTGGATACGCTAATTCCTGAATCTTCGAAGGATCCGAAGGGACTGCATTCAGAGGAACAAGAATGCGGGAATTAAACATATCACTTCGCAAACTAGGCTCCCACTGATTCCCTTCACATGTCCCCAAAGGACGATCTAGCACACGAAGCTTGGATTCATCGTCAATCGCTGCCACATATCTATCGGGAGGATAAAACTGCCCCCCATTTGGCATAACAATATCCGGATTCGTAACGTGAGGCTCCTGGGCCTCTCCAGCTGTCGTATATTCCATACAAATTCGGGTCCATGGGCGGGGATCCGTCTGTTGGGCCACATATCCCTCAGGAAGAGTGCGTTTCAAAATGGCAGTGGGATCCCAATGCGTCTTCAGACACACTGCTGGGAAAAAATCAATAGGTCCCTCCGCCTTTAATGGAAGATCATGAACGGGCGATCCTCTTTCCCTAGGATATGACATAGGCGGCACTGCTTCCATATGTGTTACTCTATTGGTAGAAAATATTAATGTCGTATTGTAGGATCAATCCGCGGTTGCTGTGGATATTCTGTCATATCCTTCTTTTCCACTAATTGTATCACTGCGTTCCATTCGCAATCTGCATTATTTATCGTGGCGCCTGTAACATCCACCCATGTAAATGTAATCTTATCCATTCTCCCCAAAGGAGGATAAAAGCTTATCGGGTTGCTCACAAGAGTCGTGGCATAACTCCCAAACGGTGCCAAGAGAAGTTTCGCATGAAATGCCTTGGTGGCCCCCGTCGGCTCCATCGTCTGCGACAAGTTTTCTTTTGCGCCCGTGTCCATACGGTTCATATCAAACTCCCTGTTCACTTGTAAATTAATAAAGTCATCCAAAATCTTGAAAAAAGAACTACCCTGATGGACTGTGTCAAACCCTGTATCGGCCTTGTCAAACCCTAGATTCCATCCGAGCCCCCAATTATCATCCAGCTTTACATAGGCCGGTAAAAGAGCAGATCTCCAAAGAATCTTATACGTCAGAGGATCCGTAAAACGCTGCCGATTCAACGATGTCGGTGGAAGAATATTTTGAAGATCCGTTTGAATGAAATTCGTCACATCCGCATTCACATTATTATTAATAGTCTGAACTTGTTCAACTTGACTATTATATTGATTATAGGCAGTTACAAACCGATTGTAAAAATCACCGAACCCCGTAACATTCGTAATATTAGATCCAGAATAACCGGCAATTACGTTGGCACCAAAGACTCGCCCATTGGATCCAATAATAAAATTAGAATTGAATGCCTGTAAAGAAGCATAATAGGCAGGATTGAATATATTGGACTGTGTTTGTAATAATAGCGGCTCATCACTCAAATCGGACATGGATACATAGCCAAAATCATACAAATTCGTCACGCTGAATCGCATAAGAACCTGTGATTTTTCCGTCGGACTGTAGTTTCGCACTGCTAGATAATAATAGGGTTTCTGTGCCGTATATTTTTCAAGAGGCATCGTAAAAAGAAAAGAATTGAACGTCTGACCCTGAAATCCGAAATCAGCTACTGTAAAGTTGCTTGCATTTTCTAGACCCCAATTGTGGGATATATCTGTCATGAGAGAACTGAGCGAATCATATCCAGCAATGGCAGTATGTGGATATTCAGGATATGTAAGGCCGTCCCTATTATACATGAACGTGAAATTTTTACTGATTCGTTTCATCACAATCCGCTGGACAGGATAGAACAACTGCCATCCCTGATATATTTTACGTGGGGCATCAATAATATCATTCCGATTTCCATATAATATATTGCCGACGACAGACCATTTGGAACCATTCGCACCCTGCGTGAAATTACTGGTATTCACAGGAAATTGATAGAGTGAGCGAGTTGTATAGGCATTGGACGTGAATCGGATATCCATGGAACCCGTAAATGTGGTAATCTGGTAAAACCGCGTTGGATCATACGGAGATAACATGTATAAATAATCTTTAAAAGGGGATCTTGACACAATAGGTTGTATAAACACGGTTGGATTCGATCCTGCGTTACTCAAATTATACGTTGTAATTTGACACGGCTGCGTAGAAGCTGTGAATGTATCCTGGTTACCCGTCAAGGAATAATATGTATAGACCGGATTAATCTGTTGTAGTATATTGGACGGCGTGACAGAAATATAATCCGTAATCCCTTCCGTTATAGGCCCTCCAAGCATAGTTCTGTATGGAAACACGTAGAATGCGCCATATTTTTCCTTTGCGGATTGGCGCGTTATGAGGCGATTCAAGTTTGAATTATAGCCGGCCAAGTCTATAGCTGTAAACGATGTCATGGAAGAAGTATTCGACGTATGCTTACAAATCGCGGTGAATGTGCTCGCAGATTGAAGGCCCATTGTAAATCCGCCATAATTATTATATGTGAGATTCGTGATTTCCTGGGATCTCGGATCAAATCCTGGAATATTATGAATTTCGTATGTTTCATGTATACTTCCATCAAACGGGTCCATGGTTTTCACAACTATAAGATTACTTAGTGCAGGATTCGCGCTCGTATTTACATTTGAATACGCAAAAAAGGCATATTCATGTTCATTCGCCGCCACCCCCATAAAATTCAACGTCGGATCCGAGGTAGGAAAGACTTGGTCCAATGTGAATTGATATTTTTCCACGAGCGTATAATCGGTCGTGGCAGCTTGATATTGAAATATACGATAATATGAATCCTGTGTCATGATATAACCCGATACATCGCCTATAATCATAGATGGAGCGTAAGGAAGAGGATCCCACTGTTTAATTGTATTAGATAAGAGCGCAAAAGGATACGGCACGATGTATTGAAGAAGATTCGTTCCTATGGGGGATGACTGCTCATACTGTGACTGTGTTTCGTCATAGCCTATAGGAGGCCCGCGCTGTGTGTCAGGAGATGCCTTTACCTTCGGAACTACAATGCCCCTCATATTTGGCGCGCTTGTCCCATCATAATATACGGTGGCGGCGGATGCATCCGAATAATAGGGATACGGTGTCGGCGAACCCACCAGCCCATTAAATGTCATAAACACCCCATTCCCATCAAAGGGTAAAAAGGAATAGATTGAATTCACATCCGTATTAATTGTTTGGCGAATCTGCGAATAACCATAGATATACGCATTGGATCCCATAGGATAGTTTGAATCGCGGATATATTCATAATACGTACCACCCGCCGCGTCAAATCCGATATTCTGCGAATTCGAATTATATGTTATCGCCTTATTGAATTTCAACACAGCTATCGCGTCCGATAATGCTATTTCATGCACAAAGTGGTTTGTCGTTATTGCGGAAAAATAGACGCCCAGATATCGTATATTCAGATTCGTATCAATGTTTGAATCTCCGCAATTATATATACTCTTAAACATCATACGTTGTATATCCCATACACCTTGATCAGGGATGAAGGATATTCCATAGACACCGTCGCCGAATTGGAGACTATTGTTGGAACCGGCATATGTATAGCTTTGTAGAGCTCCATTCGTCACGGTTGGAGTATAGGGAACGGTGACTGTCGTATCTGCCATTTCATTGGAGAACATGGGGGGCTGATTTTCTGAATTGGGGAGATAGGTGGTTCCATACCAATGCACAATGGATGTTTCTCTCGCATCCACTTTCGTAGGAATATATAGACCGCCTCCATTCGGATATAAAACCGCGTTCAAATCCTCAGGAGTCAAATACTGCTGTGTGACCGTATTATAGCCATTTCCCACTTGAAATCCGTAACCAGAAATAGGATCTACGCGTAAGGAGGCATCAGGCACGGCATTGCTGTGTGGAGCTCCCGCGACAAACCCGCAATAGTCAGTGAGATCCGTGCTGACACCATTCGTATCATAGCCGATCGCCACAGTAGAGAATGTAATTGTAGAATATAAGGAATCCAGGGTCTGCGACGTTTGAATCGATGACTGGATAGGGAGACGTATATATGCTGGATCCGCATTCACTGCATAGTTAAAGTTGGAAAGCGCCTGTATGCTCTGCGGATCTGCCAACGGATCAAAATTGCTCAGACTACTCGTCAATGCGGTATAATTGGAACCCGCGGGAAACCACGGAGTCACTTGGAATCGCTGAGTCGCAATCGCAGTATCCACGGATCGCGCGAGAATGTAATACGTCTGATTGCCATACACTGGGAATGTGAGATCCACCGAAGAAGAGCTCGTGCTGACCATTGCCAAATAGTGAATAGGGGATTCCATGCGAACATCCGAGATATCGGCCATAAACGCACCACGATCGTGATATAGATACATATTCATAGGTGTGATGAAGCTACTCGTATTACTCGCCCCTCTCAAAGTAAATGTCATGGGATATCGATATCCCGCACTCAGGGTCGACGTATAGTCTGTAGGCAGGGGCGTGTGCATTTGAAAAAATTTGCGGGTGTCGCCTACTTGAATCCCAGATGTTGTGGACCCCCATGCCTCAATAGAGCTCTCATAGGATATACCGAAATTCATCGTGCTATACGTATAGGCAAATCCTGGAATTGTCTTCAGTTTTGTGGCGGCAAATGTCGGCGAGACATCCATCGCACTGTTTTGCGCATTTTCTATGAAGCAATAGCTGTTATCAAAGAGTTTCTGTGAGCTCAAATCGTAGGCTATTGCGTTATAGGCGGGATATCTGAACTTGGTAGGGCGCGGAAGTGTCTCCACTTGTAGGGTTTGCCGCACAGGACTTCTAAACTTGAAGACCGTATACGATGTCGGATCCAAGGGCACTAAAATATCTGCATAATGGGTTAGGCGATTCGCATACAAATAATAATTCGAATCGACGAATGAATGCTGAACATCGCATTGTTCTAAAAGCACACTATAGGGATAATTGGAACTCGTATTCGGATTCCCCGTTTCCAAATTATACGGATATGGAATGGTGGAATTGGATAGATCCGTCAAACGATTCCAATAGGGTTTCGCAGATACACGCAGAGGATCGAGAATATTTGTATCTATCGGTGGGATATTGCGCGCAATCACGTTCGCGTCAAAGTTGGAACTTATACCTACCGCCTGATATGCGTCGCGTATAGGAATATAATTCGTGGGATTCGCAATATAATTAAGTGTATATGTATTAAAATTCACCCCGAAATACACCGCCAACCATCGTTCTATAAAATAAAACATATCGTTTAGAACCGCCAGAAGAATCGTATTCTGCGTATTAAAGGACGTATATTGTGCGCTGGTAATTCCCTGGGCGTTGAGTTGTTCCGCAAAATATTGCGCCTGTTTGTAATTAATAAGATTTACCAAGCTCGTATTCAGAGAAGGACTTGAAAACGTTACACGATTGGATTGGGCCTCATACGTGACATCGTATTTATTGATTAAATAATAGCGGAATGTGTGCTGGAGGCGATATAGATCCAGGGTGTTTAAGTTGAGCGCAATCACTTCTTGTATGACTTTGTCGTTAATACCTTGAAACGTATAAATACAGCGACTTCGAACCGTCTCGCCAGGTAGGAGATAGGGCACTGACGTCACAATATTGAGATCTAACGGATACGGAAAATTGGTATCCAATAGGACTTCTTTTATGACTGGATAGTAATAAGCGATTTTAATTTGATCCACTGTATAGCTGGAATAGCCTGCATATTGACCCTTGAAATAGTGCTGGACAATGGATAATGCCGTAGGATTCGATATATATTGATTCAGAAGACTGTCGTAATATGTGTCGCCGGGGAAATTGAAATTAATGGTATAATCACCCGTAGCTGCAAATCTCGGCGCGAAATCTTGAAAACCGTTCGGAAAGTCGTAAAAGAGGGGTGTGATATTTAACTGTGTGGTAATCTCCGCCAACAAAGAGGAAATATTATACGTGCCCTCGCGAATGAGATTGATAATTATATTGTCTATGATATTTCCAAAGGTGTCGGTCGTTGTTCGCCCTAATTCCAAGATGGAGAGATTCAGATTATTCTTAGCGGCACGAAAGTAGAAGAAGGCGGATAAAAGTTTAATCTGGACGAGCTGAAAATTGGTAATATTACTATATACGCGGGGAAGTCGGAGAGTTACATTGGTCGGTTGGACAAACACATTGCGATCGCGATCCCCGCTATCCAACATGATAATACTGGTAATATTCTGAGACGATGACTTGATTTCATTTCCAGAAGGATCTTTGGGTATTTCATAATTTTTGAACGTGGGGAAACCATTGGTGAGGGCGGAACCAGCGGAAGAAAGATCCACGGTTTCTGTAAGCCCCATACGTTTGAGTGAGAGCCCATCCGCAAGAGCCCGAAAATTTCTTGGGACTTTTGCAGCCACGGATTTGGCATACGAACTCGACGAAGAATCTGACGTAAAAGATGTATCTGATTCGGAACCTGACCCCGATCCTGAGTCAGTTTCTGAATCTGAAGAATATGGTTTATAGGGTGTGCTCATCACACAGCTTCTATCAAAGATTCACGTTTCTTTGAGTGGCCCTGTGGCGCAGATCTTCTATCGCTGCTTCTAGTGTCGAGACCTCTTGTATAAGTCTCTGTGTAGCACCCAAATGCGCATATTTAATCTGTGTCATATCGAGAGTTTGTATAGAGCTCCCCCATAGATCCACATTCGTAATAGACTTTGGGAAATGCTCCGATACGTCCGTCGTCAGAAATCCCAAACGCGTCCTGTCGCGCGTCTTGAACGTAGATTGAAAATCTGGAATATAGCGGTAAGTCCGCAGAGGTAGCACGGAAACTGTCGAATAACATATAGAAAGATCCGCCGGCTGAATACATTCTTTAAGTGCCGGATCGGACGCATTGTTCAAGCTCCCTGTATAGAAAAGACTGCGAGTAGACGCGTCATTTCTTTCATTTTGGATGGTTATCGCATCATTCGCATTTGGAAATATCATATATCCCGAATTCATAATCAATCCCGCGTTTGAATTGACAAGATTCTGGAGGGCATTTTGTCCTGGAAAGGCACTCATAGAGAATGTTCCATCCAGTTTCATATAGCCCGTGTTCCCTGTCTGGGTAATTTGAATATAGGGTGTTTGATCTCCCAGCACAGGATTACTATTTTGCAAAGGATACGTATATATATTCGTATTGCTCAGATTATATGTAGTATTACACGTGAGGCTCGTAAATGTCGCCACCCTATTACCATTGATAACAATATTCGCGTTTCCACTTGTCGCATAATAGTTTGTAAAACTCATATTCATATTCAAATACACGGGATTCTGAGCTAGGCCGTAAGTATATGTGCGACGAATGCGATAATTCTCACTATCACAGATAATAAAATTCCCAGAAGAATCTGCGAGAATTCCTGTAGGTGTGCTCAAAAGTGCAGCAGCCACGGGGCCTCCATCGCCAAGATATGCGGGGGTGCTGATATTCGTAAAAGGCTCAAAGACTCCGCCCTGAATTTGCCAAATACCGCTCGTCGGCGCATCCGTGATATACAGAGCATCTTGCGCGGTCGTAATGGCATTGACATATCCTATAGATGTGCTTACCGCTGAGCCGCCAGCTGTAATAATTCCTGGGGCACCGATTCCCGCGCAAGTAGTTATGATTCCCGTCATCGCATCTACACGACGAATACGATAGTTGGATGAATCTCCTATATAGATATTCCCCTCGGTATCCTGGGCAAGAGCTTTGGGATAGTTCAACGCCGCGAGAGATGCCAGCCCCCCGTCGCCATAGTCAGACGCATCCCCCGTTCCCGCCAATGTAGTAATTTCCCGTGTTGTAGATATATATTTTCTCACCCGATGATTCTCCGTATCACAGAATAGGATATTGTTTTCCATATCTGCTAACAGTGTCCTGGGAGTGCTAATCTGTTGTAAAGCTCCTATGCCATTTCCTGTGTAGCCGCCCACACCTGTGCCAACTACCGTGGAAATAGTCAGCGTAGACATATCAATCTTTCGTATAAGATTCGCCGCGCCGTCTGAAATATAGACATTGTTTTCTAAATCCGCCGCCACACATTCAATAGATCCAAATACTGCGTCCGAGATATACGTCTGATTTCCGTAAAACGCAGGGCTTCCATTGCCTACATAGTCATAAATCACATTTGTAGTCGTATCCACTAGACGAATCCGTGCGTTTCCAGAATCGGCAATATACATATATGCCGACGATTTATCATATAGGACCTGAGATGGATTGCTCAACAAGGAAAATTGGGCGAATGTATTATTCCCAAGATATCCTCCACGGGGCGGCTGCCCCACCGTTGTTGTCAAAATACACGTATGTATATTCAGAAAACGAATACAATTGTTATTCGTATCGGCGATATAGAGATTCCCATTCCCATCTACCGTAACACCTCTAGGACTTGAAAGAGATGCGAGATATCCTGGGCCATTGTTCCCTGAATATCCTTCCGTGCCATTCCCAGCCACCGTTGAAATAATTCCGGTTACATTGTCAATACGGCGTATACGCGAATTACCGGTATCACATATATACACATTATTACTGCCATCTACAGCAATGCCACGCGGATAGGACAAGCTGGCGGCAGTCGCGGGCCCTCCATCCCCTGAGAAGCCATTCACATAGTTCCCCGCATAATTATAGATATTTCCAGATACAGGTTCTATTACTCGCACACCACAATTACTCATATCGGTTACAAAAAGATCATTGTATGAATCGAGTGCGACACCATATGGGGCGGCAAATTGGGCCAAGAGCGCGGGACCTGTATCTCCTGACAGTCCCGCAACTCCCGTTCCTGCATATGTAGATAGGGTGGACGCCGTTTGAGAATATATACGTATGAGATTATTACACATATCTGCTATATATACATTTGAGTTCGTATCTGTCACCGCCATCTGCGGACTATTCAAGGTCGCCGCAAGGGCATTACCCCCATCTCCTGTATATCCCACGGAACCATTTCCTATAAGAGTTCTAAGAAGAGGTTCTTGATCCACATACCGTAACCGAACATTACTTGCGTCTGTAACAAGAACGGAACCAGGTCCCAGCAAAGATACATCCAATCTTGGACCAAGTGCCGCCTGAGGAGGATATACACCTTCTCCGTAAAAGTATTGATACTTTCCCGCCAGAGTGCTGAGAATCCCCGTGCTTGGAATCTGCCTCAGCTTCCAACCAATTGTATTGTCGCCTATATATACCGTCTGCTGAGAATCAATCGCCGCCTGACCAATGACAGTTCCGATTTGCGCATCTATCGCGCGGCCCTCTGAGAAACCCTTTTGCCCCGTCCCCACCGTCGTATGTATATAGGGACTGCTTAAAAAGCTGGGTGCCTGTGTAAAAGGATTGATGATCGAGTAATATGCCGTTTGATCCGATGCCGATTTGAACACCACTTCATTAAAATATGTGCCTAGACCACTCTGTGTTGTGAATGGCGGCTGATCCATCTGAAATGTAGATGCGAGGAGCCAGGGTGTGCTGGGATTAATTGTGCTATATGCCATGGGAGCCCCCAGAAGCGCATTCGTGAATGTAAAGCTACTCGTCTGTAAGAATACAGTGGATACAGTGCTGACTGCCGCGTTCTGTAGATATTCATTGCGTTGCCCTTGAAAATATATATCCACAGGGGATGAAAATACATCCGCGACATATTGCCCCGCCGTGATATCCCGTGTTTCCATCGCCTTGGAGACAACACTTCCCGCGGCAATATTCATATTTACATTTTCTACCGATATCAATGTGGCACTCGTAAAAAGAATAGAACTCGTTACATGCATTTCAAACGCAGTGAAATTCTGTAGATAATCATTCGCGCTCGTCAATGAACTCGTAAGAACATATGTTCCTATCGTTGAAATACTGCTCACCGTGTTTTGATCTGCGAGTAGTGTATGAGTAGATACATAGGAATCAGGCCCGCCTAGTAGGATCGTATTCGTATATATATCTGCCTGAATGTCTAGATGAGATGTCTGCAAATCGGTGGTGACCAGCATTCCATTCGCAGTAATCGTGGATATCTCAAGAGATCCATCCGGATTTACAATCGTAGCACTTGAAAGAGAGAGCGTCTGTAAGCTGTCTCCTCCGAATGCATCTATTACAAGATTGGACGTTGTTATATTCCAACTCTCCATAGTATTTGTGCTTATGGAGGGTGTTGTAATCGGTATGTCCCATATAAGACGTGTTGGAGTATATTGTATAGACTGTGCATTCTGTCCAAAGAGAAGACTGCTTGTAACTGTATACTGATTGCCAATCGTATACAATGTGCTCAGAGTATTGGTAGAGAGTGAGTCAGCGACCACACTCTCATTGAATCTGGCGGGCAGATTGAACGTAGCTCCACTAAATGTGCGAAGAGTCTGTATGCGCGTATCGGTGCCGCTTTGACCTCGTATATTTGCGGAAGTTGTGAGATTACTACCCAAGTATATAACTCCTTGTTTACTTGATATATTCCCATTCACATTCATATTCCCCATGGTTGAAATGTTCTTACGAATATTCATGGAACCCATGCCTTGGATAGGACCATACTGTTCAAATACACCTGTATTCACTAGTCTCGGATCCGTCACACTCGTGGAGATGTATTGTTGATATGTATGTATATATGCATTACTCAAATAAGCCGTCCCACGCACAATACTCTGTAGATGCACATCGGCGCCCACTGTATTTGCGTTTATACTGGATATATGATCATATACTTGTAAACTGCTTGTTATGACGGAAGGTGCGTCAAGTGCCAAATAAGATATAGAGCTCGGCGTTGGAAAGGAATTACAATTCACGGGCGCCCACGTCTGTGAGTCTTGAGATATGAGTGTGATATATCCGAATGCCTGTTGAATGCGCATAGGGGGGGCGAGAACAGAACCAACAGTGCTTATAGTAATAAACTGCGGATATGATAATACTCCCGTCGCATCAAATACCGTCACGAGTTGTCCCGGGATTGTAGTGCTTGATAGATAGACGACGCTGGGTGTATATACCTGAATGACGGAAGTACTTTCATTAATTATCCCACTCATGGGTTACTGCTATCGGTATGTGCCAAATAATTTAGCGCTACCGAGAGTTATGTGGAAATATCCCGTCGCAGCTGTTCAAGTGTGACATATAGAGAAGATACCCTTTGCATAAGCGCCTTTGTGGCGCCAATATGTGCCATATCTATCTGTTGCGTATCAATCATCCGAAAGGTGGAATCATATCCAGGAATATCTGTCATATGCCTATATGTGATAGACTTGGGAAAGACAGATTCAAGCTCAGTGGCAAGAAATCCTAGACGATACATATCTTTTTGCTGAAATGTGGAGAGATATGGGTCAATATATTTGAAACGGCGCAAAGGAATCCCTTCTATTACTTCGGAGCATCGTTCCAGATTTGCGTCATGTATGTGTTCTTTCAAGGCGGGATCCGAGGCGAAATTCAGAGCCCCATAATAATACAAAGAGCGGACGGACATGTCGTTCAACGAATTCTGGATAGTCGTTCCGTTCAGCGAATAGGGCCATCGGATGGCCCCATTTTGTATTGTAATGGAAGTATTCGAATCAATTCCCACATAATTATCGTTAGAGCGCGATTGAAACTGGAGACTGAAGGCGCTGTCTCCATACATGGTTCCCACCACGTGAATAAAAGAACTCGGTAGAGGACCCACGGGAACGGGAATACCCCCTGTATTGGGTGGAGTGCTATAGCTCTGATTTGTTCCGTATAATCCATAGAGAGTGGTGATCGTATTTGAATCATTTATCGTGCGTATACTTATTTGAGAATTGAGTTCCCCATTCGGATATAGATTAAATCCAAGAATGGTTGCATAATATCCAGGAAGTCGCGAGGCGGGGAAATTCAATGCAAAGGATGCTTCTACTATGTAAGGATCTCCCATGGATATACCAGGCGGTTTCACATTACTTAAAAAAAAGGGGGTGAGGAAATCGCCAGGCCCGTCTGTCACAAGGACATTGCTTGGCCCATATGTTAGATCAGCAGTAAAATAGGGGGCATTCGCACTTGGAACAGCACCCATTGTGAGTTGAGTAGTTGTCAATGAACTCGTGGTAATACTGCTGGCCGTGAGGGTACTTACACCGAGATTATTCATATATACATTGGATGCTGTAAAGGTGATACTCTCACTATTCGTGAGATACTGGCCGCTGGTGTTTGTAATGCTGCTCGTAGCTATAAGCGTCGATACGCGTATACTCCCTGTAGAGAGAGTTCCTCCCGTATTATCTACAAACGCATTCACGGCACTGAACGTGGATACATTGTCAGCGATAAGGGACGTTTCAACCGTGAGACTCGTAATAGAAAGATCCTGCGTTGTGAAATAGGTGGTATATAGAGAATCGGCATACATGACGCCGGTGCTCAGGGTGCTTGCCACGAGCGTGTCCGTTTCAATATATCCACCGGGCGACGCATAGATATTGCCTGCTAAAAAGAGAGTTGAAGCGACCAAGGAAGATGTTAAGAATTGGCTCGTGCTGACCGTATTTGAAAAACTCGCGGAATTCGCAAGAATGCTTGAAATAGTGAGTGTTCCATTCGGATTCGTAATAGCCGCCGAGCTCAGAAGAAACGATGACACATAGGTCGCATCAATGGTATTGTAGACAGTCAATTGATTCGTAGTTATTCCATTGGATGCCGTAATATTCTGCGTGCTAACACCAGGAAGTGTAATTGCATCCGAAAACAAAAGATCATAGGCCCTATACGCGATATATTTTTCCTGGAACTGAATGGAACTTGCGACGGACATGGAGCTCGTGGTGAAATTGGAGGCGGTCACTGCATTTCCCACAGATACGTTGGAGGCAATCACGACAGAATTGGAAAAAGTCGCCGCACCCCCAATAGAAGTAGTTCCACGCACATCAATATTATTCGTGATGACGGAACCATTTGGGGCCAATATATTTCCAACGGTCATGATATCACCACCGACGCCGAATGAACCAAGAGACGAAATATTACCAAGAACGTAGAGATTACTACCTGTGCTCATATTCCCTCGGACATATACATCTCCTTCTACATTCATATTTCCCGTATTTTTAAAGGCGCCCTGCACATATAGGGAATATCCTGGGTCCGCCTGAAGAGTTGTAAAGGGAGTTCCCACAAGAAGCGTGCTTATATATGTCGGTCCGTATACAGCGAGCGACGATCTTGCGGCGAAGGTCTCCGTGTTTATATAGGGCGTGCTTACAAACATATAGGAATATACATTGGATGTCACAATAGAGCTAGTAGTGAATGATGCCGCATTGGCGATTGTCTTGTTTTGCGGAAATGCAAATGAATTCTTTAAACTCCAGGAGCTTGCGTCGCGGCTTGTAACTGTCAAATAGGAAAACGGCTGATTCATTGTAATACTGGATGTTCCATCTGCGAACGTTACACCACTTTGTGTAGAAACGATGATACTCTGCGGTGACGATAAATAGCCCACACTGTCGCGTATGGTAACAGTTCTACCGGGGTAATTGATACTTGATAATAATACAACAGCTGTATCATTGGCGGCTAAATCCCTTGTATTTATAAGGATTAATGAAGTATCGCCATTGACTATGTTCGTTGTCATCCTATTCTTGCGGATGATTCTATCGTATAGAAACAGTGCGCAAGAATAGGATGGCAACAACCGGTGCCGCAAACACGTATGTTCTAAATATCACCGAGCTGCAAAACACGGTGACTACGGCTACAGGGTTGACTCCCTATGATACACTGAATGCGAAAATCGGACAAATTCAGGAAATGGTTATTTATGATGAGAAGCGTATCGCAGTAAATACGATTAGTGCCTATAGTACAACACCCATCCAAGTCACGGATACTATGAATATCGGCCCCACAGGAGGTCTCAGTGTATCAGGGCAGGTTATACAATCTGGGGCGGGTCCTACAGGACCTACAGGACCGGGTGGAAGTTATACACCTGCTACCGCGAGTGACTGGGCTGGAACAGCTCCCTCTACTGTATCCTCGGCCCTGGATCGTATGGCGAGTCTCTTATATATCTTACAAGGGAACCAGCCAATTCCATAGACGCGGAGGAAAGGCCTTAAAAGAATAGACGAAACTGTTCAGAGAGATGTTGGCCCCTGGACGAACAAACACATTTGGAGATCCGTGTGCGGCTATAAAGCCCTGGACGGGTCTAGATTCTCTTAAATATATTACGGATCGTGAAATTATACTTCTCTGCACGGCCACTATCACGGACACGAATATCCACGCGAATGGACTCTTCCAGAACGTGGTTGTATTGTATCGCATGTTTGACGCAATGGGATATGCGCCTATTCTTTTAGTGAATAATAAGCCGAAAGATCTGACGAATATTCCTGATAGCCTGCGAAAATGTCGGACCATTGTGACGGATGATATGCTAAAACAACCCATGTCAAATGTGGTAGCCATGATTGAAATCGGTATGAGCTTGGATCCGATTGTGAGGAATTTTGTGAAAATGATAGGGGGGCGAATTCTAAAACTCTATCTCGGCAATATTCTCAATATAGATGTGGAGACTCCTATATTTGTAAATCAGCACAACTTTGCACACCATGTGGTAGGTAATAATGACAGCATTTTGGTATCCCCGCATTATGGACAGCACGCGGAATATGCGTCCTATTTGAACCATGTGCCTGTCAAGGGCGAGCTGAAGAATCTTATAGCACCTTATGTCTGGGATTCCACTATTTTGACCAATGGAGGCACGAACCAACTTGGGTGGAAAGCACCTTCCACGTCTGAAGAGGAGATTTTCATAATCATGGAGCCCAATATCAGTTTTCAAAAATGTTCCTATATTCCATTGATGATTCTGGAAAAATGGTATAGAGAAAAGGGGGCGAACTGGAAGGGAAAAGTAATACTCGTGAATGGGGAACGGTTTCTCATAGTTCCGCATTTCATGGAGAATGTAAAGCCCTATTTGAAACTCTTTCAGGACAATAAGGTTGAAATAATACAACGACGTGATATTGTAAGCACCCTACAAGAATGGCCCACTGCTACCTTTATTCTTCATAATTACAACAATGAATTCAATTATATGACATTAGAATTATTATGGTGCGGCTTCCCGGTTCTGCATAATTCTCCTAGTTGGATGGAATTCGGATATGGATATAAGGGTGCCGATATAGCAAGGGGTGCTGAATTAGTAGAAGCTGCGAGAACAAGACATGTGGAACGCTATGCAACCTATAGAGCGCATGCTGAGCTACTCGCTTGGAAATATTCGCCGTATAATCCGAATATACATGCGGCATGGGATTGTATTATAAAAAATAAGGCCACTAAATAAGATGGCCGATGAAACGGAATATTTAAATAGATTTATAAATTGCGTAGATCCCGCAAAAGACGCCATACCCTCGTTTCAAGGAAAACATTTAACCGTCGGGGATCATGGTCTATTTTTAAAAAAAACGATTGGTGAGCTATTTAATAGTAAGGACCTACGCGAATCAGATCAAAAGGAAGTGGTAGGCCTTGGAGATAAAAAAATGGCGCTAAAAGCGCGCATTGAAGGTGCGCTAAAACTCAATGATTATAAGCCGATACCCATTGTTCGCCTATCTTTTTCATCGAGTGGTCTGGATTTACGTGTAAAAGGGTATTCTCTTGCGCAGGACGCAGGTCCAGGACTTCATAAAATATCGTCAGACTATACACTTGTTCTTACACCTGCCTCCATCTTAGATTCGGCAGGAAAACAGAAAAAACATTCAAGCATATTGGACGGGACGAAGAACTCATCTAAACTTACCGAAACACTCTTAAAAAAATACGATTTTTCGCATATTCTTACATCGATAGAATTCAATGGCTCTTCATCTTTCAGCTTTGATGTTACCACGCGTATACCGTCACATCTTAATATGACATTTAGCTTTAGTAAGAAGACATATAAAGAAACGACGACCGATTATTTTGAAGGAAACCGCATAAAGAATAAATATATCTATGATAATTGGAAAGATGATAGCAAATTGCCTAATATACAGATGTTTATTCTTGTCAAAGAATTACAGGATACATTCCAGGCTGCATGGTTAGAAGTATTATACAAGGATGTGGATACTCTAGCGTTATGCACGAACGACATTAACATGTGGTTGCGATGTATGGTGAATAGCGTGCCCTGTATCTTGTCACATGGTGTTCAAACGTCGTATTACCCCGTGGCGACCACGGATGCCCAACGAGCTATTCGGAAAAAAGTGGCGATGGAATCCTTGTATAAAGAACTTCGAGATAATAATAATGATGTTATTGACAATATGAAGGGATTTTACAAATTACTATCAGAAACGAAAGCGGAAGACATAACATTAACAAATAATCACGATATATATTTCAGTGAAAATCATCGGGCATTTATTAAGTTTATATTATATTCCGTGATAAACCATATAGAAGTGGTCGCATCGGATATACTCAAACGAGCTCCACAAATTATTCAGGATATTGATGAGTCGAAGCTGTATGTGGAAAAACATATGATGAAATATCCATTCCTAGTCAATATACCCAAGAAACATGTGCGTTTTTTGACAGGATTTACGTCTTTTTTTCCGAACGCAAATATGAAGATACGATTTAACTCTACACTTCTACTCGGCAAACTTATGAATGGCAAGAACTTTGTAGAAAATGATATAGAGCCTGTATTAGCTAATATTCCCATATTAAACGTCGCAGCAGGCACGGCAATGTATGGTGGCAATCCAACACCCAGTCCAAGAAAACCTAAAGAGACATATGCCGAATTACAGGAAATTATATCTAAGAATATAATGAATACTGGGTTTTTTATGTATTTTATATTAAATTATCTACCTGAAATACCTTATATAGGATACGCGTATGCCGTAGCAACTGGATATCCAACGGCAAAATTTGATAGACTGTTTGATAGCACGGTATCTGAGAGTATGTGTGATTTATTTGGAAGAATGTCGAGTGATAGTATATTTGATTATAATATCACATCCTTGGTTCAATATCATATTGAAACGGAGTCACGTATGGTTGAACTATGTATGATAGCCATAGCCGCATATGAACAAAAGGGCGATACATTTACGATATTTGATCATGCCTATGATGAAATACATTTTTTTCTTCAATTCTGGAGAGATCACGCTGCGGGATGGAAAGGCACAATCACGGAAAATGATCATGGAACCGCGCTTGAAGTGTATCAAGTATTGTATGAGGCCGAAATATCTCTTACTCTTTTGAATATGCGAGATAGTGTATCACCTATAGAATACGCAAACGCCGCGAACAGTGCGTCGCATTCTATAAAGAAGTC
>RGCF01000361.1 GCA_009919265.1 Bacteroidota bacterium
ACCATGTCCACCAGTTGCGATGATAGGAAGCGCAAGCGAATCATCACCTGCCAATACAGTAAAATGTGAGGGTCTATTGCGAATGATTTCCATGATTTGTTCTAAATCCGCAGAAGCTTCTTTCGTGGCAATGATATGCTTATATGTTTCTGCCAATGTCAATTGCGTTTCAGCAAGCATATTGGATGCTGTTCTACCCGGAACATTATAGAGAATCTGAGGTATATCACAAGCATCAGCAATTGCTGAGAAATGAGCGATCAATCCTCTTTGTGTTGGTTTATTATAAAACGGCGAGACCAATAAAACAGCATCGGCACCCAATGCTTTTGCCTGTTTGGTAAGATTGATTGCTGCAGCAGTGTCATTTGAGCCAGTGCCAGCAATAACGGGGACTCTACCGGCAGCAAGTTCCACGGTTGCTTGAATGACAGAACATTTCTCATCATATGTCATTGTTGCACTTTCACCGGTTGAGCCACATGGAACAATCGCAGTGATTCCACCTGCTATTTGCATATCGATGAGTGATTTAAGACCAGTGAAATCAATTGAACCATCTTCATTCATCGGAGTGATGAGTGCGGTGATCGTACCTGTTAATGGGAGTTTCATCATGGGTATATTCTCATAAATAAAAGACTGTTGTAAGACCTATGCTCGGCAATACAGGAAAATCAAAATCGAAATCAAACCAAGTAGAAGGTTTCTTCTGCACTTCTGCATGATTGAGTTCAAGCATCAACCCTCCATCCAATTGCAAACCTATGGATTTGGACAATGCAAATTCATGTCCAAAACGAAGATGTGTATAAACATAATCATTGATTTCAAATTCTCCATCTTCATGCATCGAAGTAAAGCCAATGCTCCCAAACCAAGATTTGTTTCCTGTTTCATTTCTTGCATCAAAAACATGAAATACGCAATCAGCACTAAGCGTAAGCAATTGTTCAGGTGCAGGAAATGAACCAACATTGAAGCCGATCTCAATGTCATCCAAACGATATCGAGCACCAATATGCAGTAATGCAGGAAGCGAACATCCTAATACTCCACGCACCTTTGGAATGTCTGATTGCATATCAGCATCATTTGCTTGCAAGTCAACATGTGACAAAAGACAGAACAGCAATAGAGCAAGAATAGAAAACTGCATGTTAATCACTATTGTACATGTGGGAATCAAGCAATGAAGTTTTGATGAACGCATCAATTTCATGCTCTTGTATTGCTAGATGTTTCGCAATCACTGACTTAAGATCTCTTGATTCTATTCGCGCTTCATCCAAAAAGAGTTTTAGACCTGTTCCACCGGACAAATGAAAAACCTGTTTGCACACAATGGCACCAAAGGTATAATATGCCAATGATTCTCTCTGCCCGGCTTTGAGTACATCATCAAAAGACAATGATTGTCCTCGGCCTATATATTCTTTTGCGAGTAATTTACTCAATGTTTCGAATGATTGCCCCAAACTCCCGCCAAGCCATGTAGATAAGCCCTCTACGATAAATGTATGAGTTTTCGAAAAGGAGCCGAATATCAGATGCGATAATTCATGCGAATGGAATTCGGTATCCATGGCAGTGAATACCATATCTTTCTCAGGATAGGTAAGTCCTTGTGGAATTGAAACAAAAAAATCAAATCCAAGGATAGAAGCCATTTCTTCTTTTGAGCTAGCTACATAATATCGCGCATCTTCAATGTCATGCAAATCAAATAGCGCAGTCAATGAATCACAAAATCTTACCGCCTTTCTCGCAGTTCCGGATGAGTATCTATGTTTTGGAGACATAACAAAGGTGATACCACCAATCGTTCTTTTGGTCCAATCGCTCGTCATTGATTCAAGCACATGTTCCAATATCCATTTCTTACCGGAATATTTTGCTTTCACTTTATATAAACCAATCGGAATTGACAATCCGGATGAATCCATTCCTTGAAAGAGTGTTTTTATCAATATGGTACCTTGTTCAATTTCATCCGCGCTAATGATTAATCCCGGATACATCTTCATGAATTCTTTGGATTGAAATACCCATGCCCTTGCGGGATCAAAAGAAAATCGTTCATTTCTGTCTTTCTCAGGCCATAAAGCATGCTCTTGCAATGAATCAGGTGATGATTGTACATATGTCATCCACGTTGCAATTGCTTGCTTGATGTCTGGATTCAATGTATCCACAAATGGTGAGCATCTGATGAGCATATCCCCTCCGGCTGCATTGATTGATGCATGGAACAGGAAAAGCAAAAGATATGAACAAATGAGGTTCTTCAAAGCACTATGCCATAAAGTCAATCCAGAATTACCGTGAAATTACCACTTTTTATTCAGTGTTATCTCGAATGAACCAAGGTTGCCACAGAGTTGTTAATTTGCACTGTATTATTCTTCAAAAATGGTCAACATGAGTAAACATATCACAATCATTGGAGCAGGACCTGTAGGATGCCTTTTATCAGTGTATTTGGCTAAAAGAGGTCATTCAATTTCAATTTTTGAGCGTAGACCCGACATGCGATCAAATACCATGAGTGCGGGGAGGTCGATCAATCTTGCTTTATCCGATCGCGGACTCCGCGGTTTGGAAGCCGCTGGGATTGTCGATGATATTCTCTCTGTAGCCATTCCAATGCTTGGGAGGATGATGCATGCGGTCGATGGAGCACAGCAATATCAACCCTATGGGAAAGAAGGTCAGGCAATTAATTCGGTGTCAAGAGGTGGAATCAATAAGGCATT
>RGCF01000362.1 GCA_009919265.1 Bacteroidota bacterium
TGCTGGTGCTGCTGCTGCTGGTGCGGCGGCGGCGGCGGTTGCCGTTCCAATTCGGTCGATAGCATTCGACGCGGTTTCCTTCGCTTTGTCCACGAGGTTTGTGGCACTTTCAACTGCTCCCGCCGCCGCTTCGTTCGCGGATTTAACTAAATTATTAGCACCTTCCGTGACTGAATTCGCAAGTTGTTCCCCGCTCTCTTTCAGTTGATTGCCTGCCGAGCTCAATGCAGCTTTTACTTCCTCAGTCCTATCTGGGATATCGTCGGTTTTTATACTTCCGACACCGAACCAACCGAGTATTGTCGCTAAAAGTCCGCCGCCAGCGCCGTCACCGCCAGCGCCGTCATTACTGTCATCCGCGTCTTCCTGTCCAAACATTTCTTTCAATTTCAAGAGAGCAAGAACCGTAAGTATCGCTAAAATGCTCCAAAGAATAAATTTATAGGATTCGGAAATCAGGGTTTTGTTGCTCTCTTCTGTAAGCGCGAGCAATCGTTCACGCTGATACTTAGAATTGGCGATTGTCTTCAGGGTGTTACCAACACCTTGTATCGCTTGACCGTAAGTGCCCGTGTTGAATGATGCGTCAGTTTCAAAACCTTCTTTCATGGACGTTTGTTGTTTATATGTATTCGTGCTGTTCGTTGTAGAAGCTACGGCACCATCTACCGCGTCATAAATAACTGTCAAGTCGACGGGAACTGTTCCTGGACCTTTCGGAATATGGCTCTTCATATCACACATGAAATCGGGTGTCATCGCTCCTCCGTCGGGATAAAACGAATATTGTGCGCTGTTAATTGCTTTATACACCTCGCCTCCACCGCTCGCCTGATTGGCGGTGATACACTTCTCGTCTTTCATCGTTGAATTAATAGTTGGCACTTTAATAAAGAGTTGCTTGGTTTGATTTATAATACGCAACCCATTTGGAAACATCTTTTCCCGGTCTTTCAATTCGCATTTTCCGTATACGTCGGCTGCGTCCTTTGAATACACATACCCGCCACATTTTTCGTTCGCGTCGCATAATTTCCGACATTCGTCACTTTTATTGTAAATCGATTGCTTTTCGTTAATATTATACGAGCTCTCAGCAGAACGCGTATCGTATCCCTTCATTTCGACATACGACCCAGGTTTTAGATATGACAACGCTGATTCTGGATAATTGTGCCGCTCTCCGTTATGGTCAATATACGCGATTTTACCGACGGGTCCCAAGTCAACACCCGTCGGCCCGCCTTTTTTAAGAGAATAAAGAGCACCGGCGACTTGTGGTTTGGTGGGTTGGACATAATTATCATCTAAAAAGGTATAACCTTTAGTCCCTTTACATTTATTTATGTATTTGTTGACAGCATCGCGTTCGACACCACTTCCATTACGTTCGTGAAGAGCTCCCAACCAACCTTTAAGTTGTTCATTATTGTATGTATACAATCCACCATACGTCCATTTACGAAGTTCGTTTTCGTCCCGAACCTTACAAGATGTCTGGCATCGGTATAACATGTATCCTGGATTTTTGCTACATTCACCAATTCGAGCCCAAAATGGACACCATGCATTCTCATCCGGAATAGTTTTCGATTGAGGAACACACGTTCCATTTCCTAAGTGTTTATAATCTTCAAAAATACAACCGTTTCTTGTTTTATGGTCACATTCCGGATTCGGGAGCGGTTTATCTGGGTCTGGAACCCGCATAACCTTACCGTATAAACGCGGTAAGTCCGCCGTGCTATAATTCGCCATAATCTCGTCTTCGCCTTCTTCACGGTTGGCGAGTTTATGACACGCGTTCCCCGTTTTATCAAGCTTCATAACCCCCGCCAAATTCGGTTTATCACCGGGACGGTCATATACCCAACATCTGCCCGTATTTTCAAGACCTCCTGGTTTCGGCGGTGTCAATAAAAAGTGAGTTCTTCCCAAGTCTTCCGCGCGCCGCTTACACTGGGCAATCGACGATGCGGTTAAATCGGTTTGAAGTGAGAACCCACTATGACGAAGTTCGTTATCATTGACATTATCGTTAAATATATAGCATCCGGGTTCTACAGAATCATCTGTCTCAGTCATCTCAAACACGGCAGAAGGTCGCTCCTTGACATAGACATTTGTCCCTTCATTCCCACACGAAAAAATACCGTTTTTATTATAAGATTTTTCAAGGTTGCGAACATTGGCAGTTATCATAAATAATGGATTGGATTTCGCCGTATCACCCACATCGTAAAGCAGGTCGAACATTTTGTATTCTGACCATTTTCCCGCCACTTTATATTTTTTAAATGCGTTGGGCTTTGGGCAGCCAATTACACCGGCATTCTTCTTCATTTTATCTGTATCGAGCCACGATGTTGAAACACCAGCGGAATACCGCGGAATATTCCAGATTTGAAAAATCCCGTTTTGGGTAACATAGCCATACAGACTAACACCGGAAGTATCCGTAACTTCGGCCCATTGATTACGAGTATTTTCGTCTTGTTTTTGTATTAAATTCATTATTCCATTTTCTTTATCGAGCTGTGCCAGTTCTATATCACCATTTCTAGCTACATCTTCTGACACATTATTTACAATCTCTTGTTGTTGATTTGTGATTCCTTCTTTCAGCGAAAATAAACCTTGAACCTGATTGAGAAATTTGGCTCCGAAATCCAACGACGCCGACTTATTGTTGTCATCGGGCGATGACGACGCAGACGCAGACGCAGACGCAGACGCAGACGCCGACGC
>RGCF01000363.1 GCA_009919265.1 Bacteroidota bacterium
GGCAGCAAACGGAATTGAACTCAAGCCCATTCGCATGGCAGACCTTGTTAGTAAGACCCCTAGTTCAACCTCAATAGGTGGAATGAAAGCTGGTAAATACATCCCTCCAGGAAAACGAACTGTTGATCAAGAAACATATGTGAATATCGATATGGGGAATACTACACATTTTCCCTCCCTTGGAGGAGTACCCAAGAAAGTAGTTGCTTGGGGAAATAGCAATATTGAACCTACGCCTGAATTGGATGTAGTTAGACCTCAGGAAAAAAAGAGCCTCGGTGATAAAATCAAGGAAAAGATTCGCCTAAACGCCATCGAAGATAGTGAGAGAATGATGCAAACAAAGGAAGACACCTCACATATGACAGATAAAGAACTAGCATACAATGGTTGGACAACAATTAACATTCCTTCAGGAGGGGATAGTTATATTGATACATCTGTGAGTGATTTAGATCCATATATTCCAGGGTTTATCAGATATGCAGACTCAGGTATGAGTTTTCATGAATATGTTAACTTCACGTTGTTGGCTCCATTAAAAAACCCCCTATAAGATTATTTAGAGCCTTTCAAGCATATGGGGATTAAAATGAAATATACAGATTGTAAAGATTAACATACATACATAAATCATTACTTCTTTAGTTTTTGACTGTATTGCAATAGCGTCTATTAAGATATACGCAAGCCCCCAAATAGCAATCCACCAGAATTGAATAAGTGTCAATAGAAAAAGAACATTCATGGTCTTTAACATCTTTCCTATATAAGACCGGGGTTTTCTATGAAACCCCCTTAGCTGCCATTTTTTCCAGGATATTATTTATATTAATACATTTACAGAAACTCGTTAGGTCTTTATTTGTTATAAGATACGGAAGCCTATTAAGGGGTATCCACATAGCATCCTCTACTTCTTTTATATCCCGAGGTTCAAGGGGAAGTCTTCCTTTTACAAAGAAGATAAAATATGTTCCTGATTGAAATCGTATCTCATCATCGGGTGCACACCCTTTAAGATTAATTCCAGTTTCCTCCTGGAGTTCACGAATACAGGCTTCGAGTGGTATCTCCCTATATTCTCCGTGACCCTTAGGAAAAGACCACTTATGACTCTGACGACCTTTGATTACAACTGTTTCATTGTATTCATTTAAAAGTATAGCACCATATACATGGTTTGATATGCAATGGGAACGCGGAATATAAGTCTGGAAAGCTCTCGGAAACGCCATGTTGGCGATTTTAAGTGCTTATATGTATAATAAAATGCCAATCAATTTTTATTCACGACTATAGTCATGCTCAATGTTGAATTTTCTATTAAGTGGTTCACTAAAACTATTACTTTTATTACTATGACTATGTAGTGAATATAGATTAGTAGGTTTTAGATTCTTACCAGGGTATCGCATAGTATATGGATCTGCATCATTGGATTCATCAATATAATGACGCCTGTGTGATGAATGCTTGTGCTTAGATGGGCCTCCACGTGTCCATTCTGTATCCTTTGGCTCAGTATATTTACTCATATACATAGAATTAGGGGGTGCAGAAATGCAAGGCTTCTCATGTTCTCCATCTGAAATAACTGCTAATGCAGAAGAACTTGGTTTAGGAGAAATGGAAGCTCCAAGGAGGCTTCCAAGTCCAGCACCTAGGAACCCCCCAACTGCAGATGTCATTAGACTACTTTGCTCTTGATGGGGTTCAGCATTAGAAGCAGATCCTGGTGTTGGAGAATACTTCATAATGGTATCCGTTGTTTCTGGATATTTCTCCATTAGCTCTCCCACAACCCCTGGGGATGATCTTACGAGAGAAGCACTAACAGCAGGATTATTCTTCAAGATATAAGATGCCTGTTGAGGATAATTATTTAACATTGTTCCAACCGCCTCTGGGAATTGCTTTGTTATAGATGCGGCGGCAGCAGGGAAAGACTTCATTAAGTTAATAACTGTCTCTGGATTTGTATTGATAACTGAGCCAGCCGCCTTAGGATAGAATTTGAAGACTGAGGCAGCACCAGAGGGTGATTGCTTAATAATAGCATTAGCAGCATCTGGATATTTCTCCATTAGTCTTACAACGACAATAGGGTTAGTAGCAACTAGATTTATAACAGCAGACGGGGAGGCAACAACAATCTTAGCAGCAGAGGCCGTGTAGTTTGATACAATGGATAAGGCGGCATCATAGTTTGCTTTCATGAAATTCGCGGCTGTGCTCGGGTTGTTTTGAACTAGAGATAGAGCAGACTCTGGATATGTCTTTAGAAGTTTACCATAAATCTCCTGATTGCTAGTAGCAAGAGTATTTGCTAGACTTGCATCTCCCTTTATTATATTCGCAGTGGCTGCCGGGTATTTAGAAATCAAAGAGGCGGCGGTACTTGGGTATGCTCTCATAAGTTTTGCAGTTGCTGCAGGCTGGTTTCTTACTAACGACTCAGCCGCAGATGGGTTTGTCTTTAGAATATCTGCGATAACGGAAGGATTCTTATCAATCATATTTGCGGTAGCAACGGGGTCGCTTTTTATAGCCTTCGCCCCTGCATCTGGGTTTTCTTCAATGAGTTTTCCTGCTATATTTGTATCTGTCATCATCAAGGTTGCAATAACCTCTGGGGAAGAACCCTGCTTCTTTGTAGCCATGATATCATCTATTTTCTTCTGTTGCTCAAGTTGCTTTGCAGCATCTGCAGCGGCCGTGGTTGCAGCCG
>RGCF01000364.1 GCA_009919265.1 Bacteroidota bacterium
TACAAACAACGGCATCTTGTGCTGATACAATAAATTATTAACTTGATACCCACCACCAATCATATTTCCTTCCTTGTCTTGATGTAAAACGAGATGCTGGTCGGGATTAAAATATTGACTTACGCTTGATTTTGACATTATGATAGAATGTAATGATACTTGTAATATCATTAGATTATGATTTCGCGGTTTAGACGATACGAACAAACAACAACTACTCGGTGTCGGAATCCACTTCACCGCTGCCCGGTTTCGTATTATAAACCCTCTTAATTTCCATAGTGGTCTTCGTCTCTCGATTCTTCTTAATATACGACATAATTTGCTCTACCTGCTTTCCATTTGTGATGAGTTCCGAGAGACATTTCTCGACATATGTCAGCGTAAGAGGAGCGGTATGTTTTGCCGCTACGAAACGCAATTTACCATCAGATATATTCACGGTTGCTTTATCGAGCTTTTTTTCTTCTACAATATCAAGTATTTCATCGCCGATGACTGCCTTTTCAGTGCGGATATCGCGGACTTCATCAGCAGACGTCTTGATTTGATTATCCAGTTCAACCCAGCGTTTAATTTTCGCTTCGAGTGTCTGCGTCTGCGTCTGTGTATGCGATGCTGCTGTCATTATTGATGTAGGGTTCATTATCGTAGATATAAATACACATCGACATATATTTATATCTTCTATACTGTATTATGATTTACCATATCATTTACTTGCGGTTGCGACGACGAGTGTTACGAGAACGGCGAAAGTTAACCGACCTGCCGAATGAACGATTGCCGGAGCGACGAGATTGAAGCGCCTTCTGACCGAGATAGAGGCCTAAAGGAACCAAGGCGGTTTCAACGGCGGTCATTAAACCGGGAATCATACCACCACTCTGGCTCTTGCTCTGGCTCTGGCTCTGGCTCTTGCTCTGAGATGACTTCCCACCACGGCGACCACGACGACGACGACCGCCACTAAGAGGAGAACCGTTCAGGCTGGAATATCCTTCCGCGGCAGCAACGGCACCACCGACGGCACCGGCGGTCATAGCAGCCTTGAGGCCAGCGGCATCTTGACCGTTGATTTCAGCACCTTGAAGCGCACTACCACCGGATTGAGCAACAGTGTTGCTGCTGCTTCCCTGAGACGAAGAAGAAGAGGAAGACATAGCATTATTCAGGAGTTGCTGAGCCATCCTACCGGCTGTCTCAAGAGTCTCTTTAGAGATTGGAGGGGCACCACCCGTGTTGCCGCCTGATTGAGCAGGAGCAGAAAGGGGCTCTTCACTTGAAGAGCTACCACCAGATTGACCCTTGCGGGATTTGCGTTGTTTTGAAGAAGAAGATTTACGATGAGGCATACGAAAAGAAGCGATTATATACTAAATATAGAAATAATTTACGCGTTATATGTATAAAAAGTAAATGAAGATTATTCCGATTGTATTGCTTGGATTATTGATTTTACCGGAGTCAATCTTTCAAGTATCGATATTCCCTCTTAGTGTAGTAGACGCACATCCGATAAAAACTAGACCGGTGAAACCTCTATTACAAATCTTCCACCATTTACCAGGCCACCCTATCCACCCCGGCCACCAATCACCTAGCCACCCCGACCACCAATCACCCAGCCACCCCGACCACCAATCACCCAGCCAATCGCATACCGTCGTTGGGGGGCGGAACCCCCTGCGGACCCCCCTGGAATGCGACGCTTGTGAGTATTTAGCCAACGGTTTAAATCAAACCGTTCTTCATAATCCTAAAGTTATCTCCATTGTAACCACCGAAATAGAACAAATATGTCAAGTTTTACCTTCGAGTGTTCAACAACTCTGCCTAAATGCTGCCGAACAAACTGCACCAGTATTGCTAAATCATCTCGGCGATTTTATTGCGACAGAAGGATGTATCGATTTAGGAGTGTGTCATACTGCGGCATAACTTATTGCTCGTAATCTCTTCATAATAATTTTATTGCGTCATACTACATTGTATTGTATCACGCAATAGCACGAATGGAGGTGTATCACCCAAACGACTCGTTTCATTTCGACAATTTACAACTAACGCCGCCACAGCATATTACAGGTGGGTCTTATATGACGCGATATTCATATTATAATAGCAAACAACCACTCTATATCCAAACACCGAAAACAGTTTCAAAGCAAGGAATCGTGATATCCGGGAAAAAGGCGCACATTGATTTATTACTAACATCAGTCGACGCGGACACTGAATTCGTAGAATGGATTGCGACTTTAGAGAAAAGGTCGGTTGATTTACTTTATGAAAAGAGACATTTATGGTTTACGCAGGAGTTGGACTATACTGATATTGAAAATTCGATGGCATCACCCATAAGGTCATTTAGAAACGGAAATTACTTATTGCGGGTTAATCTAGAACCAAGCCGTCATATTACGGTGCATACGGAGCCTTTCGCGTGTAAAGTGTTTGACGAGCGTAAATGTGTAATGGCTACGGACTATATTAAGGCAGAACATAATATCATATCAATCATAGAATTTCAAGGTATTAAATTTACATCACGGAGCTTTCAAATTGAGTTATTATTGCGACAGGTATTAGTGATACCTGATATACCGTTGTTTGAAACTTGTGTTATTCGCGCCGATAATACGCAACCACCAGCGCCGACCGTGCCACCTCCCGTCCCCGATATTATCAATAAACCCACGACCACGACCACGCCCGCGACCACGACC
>RGCF01000365.1 GCA_009919265.1 Bacteroidota bacterium
TTCACACAGCAGACGGACTATCTTCTCGTAACCCATCTCACTCGCTATCATTAGAGCGGTGAAGCCACCATTATTCTTAGCATTCACGTCGGCTCCATGTTCACACAGATATGACACGATAGACTCACTGGAATCCTTATTTACGTTTTTATTAATCGCTAGCATCAGAGCGGTGCCGCCATACTTATTCTTAACATTCACGTCGGCACCTAGTTCACACAGCAGACGGACTATCTTCTCGTAACCCATCTCACTCGCTATCATTAGAGCGGTGCCGCCATTCTTATCCTTAGCATTCACGTCAGCTTTATATTCACACAGAAGTGACACGATATCCTCTTTGAGATAACTTTCTGGTAATTTCTTATTAAAACACACTTGCATCATAGCGGTGTTGCCATTCTTATCCTTAATATTCACGTCGGCACCTAGTTCACACAGCTTACGGATGACCGCCACGAAGAGATTCTTAGTCGCTAGCATCAGAGCGGTGGCGCCATTCTTATCCTTAGCATTCACGTCGGCCCCATCCTTAATAAGGTCTTCAATCATGTCCCAGTCATCCTGCTCCCAACTTGTAACTGCTTCTAAAAGTTGTTCATTCAGCTTATTCTTCGAGGAGTTATTAGAATCGGACATTTTCTATATGTACCACATAAATTACGCAGAAGTTTCTACCGGATGATTATTTATTTTTATGAAACATCTCTTCTGCTAGTGAAAAACTATTCCGTTTAATATTATATACCGTGTATATAATATTAAAAGGCAGTCATGTAGGTTACTGTGTCTCCTGGTAAAGAAATATGTTCATAGCCAAAGGGATTTTCTTAAGCTGTCCATTTTCCAGAATTCAATGGAACTGAACTCTCAGGAACAACCGGAAGCTGTGGCATGAATGTCTTCAACATACTTGCATTTGCCTTTAGACACTGGATTTCATTGTCGGTTGGTGACACTAGCACTGTAATTAAAGCATCACCATATCTGGGTGTTCCTCGTATAGGCATTCCCAAACCTGAAAATGTTCCTAGCCACATATTTTGTCTTCCAGCAGGTATCTCAATGGGTAGACCATTAGGATATCCAGGGTGTCCTTTTATTATTTTAATAGTTCCGAGTAATGCCTCTGTCAAATTAATATGAACACTTGTTTTCAATCTAGAACCATCGCGAGACCATTGTGAGGTGTCATCATTTTCTTCCTCTGCTTCTCGCAAAATTACAGTGACATCCCCTGCCTCTGTAAACTGTGGATGCTCTGAACACATACCTGAGAATACAATAGTATTGCCAGGCATCATACCAGGTTCAACTTTAACTTCCATTGTCTTTTCTTCGGGAACTTGTCCACGACCATTACATATGACACATTTACCAATAGACTGTTGGCCTTTCCCTGAGCATGGAGGACAAGGTGTCTGAGCCATCATTTGTATCGGTCCCATATTAATCATCTGATTAAGTTGTCCACGACCATTGCACTGTTTACAGAGTTCTGTAGAAGATCCACCAAGGCCTTTGCATGCTTTACACGTGCATTGTCGTCCTAGTTTAATATTTAATGTACGTCCTTTATAAAAATCATCTAAACGCAATGGAATATCTTGAGTTTTACCTGGTCCTTTACCTTCTCGTTTTCTTTGATTTCCATTCATTCCGCCTCCAGGAAACATCCCTGCTCCAGGGAACCCACCACCAGGAAACATTCCACCGAACATCTGAGAAAATCCATCAGGCATTCCAAATGGATTATGCTGTACCTGTGGTTGGTCTGATATGCTACCTGTCAAATCATATGTTTTACGTTTCTGGTCATCCGAAAGAATTTCATGAGCTTGTGAAAGTTCCTTGAATTTCTCGGGATTACCACCTTTATCTGGATGATGCTCACGAGCAAGAGTTTTGTAAGCTTTTCGAATTTCATCAATGTCTGCATTTTTAGAAACTCCTAGAACTGAGTACAAATTCTTGCTCATCTTATTAAAGAGATAGATAACTGTTTAGGCTTGACCGCGTAAAGTATTTAAGACCATCTCTCTAAGGATAAGTCAGATGCTAAGGATCGATACATCCTTAGTTGGGATGGATTCAATTGTAAAACAATTAGATAAATGCTTAGATAATCCGCCTCATATTTTTTTGGTGGGGTTCCCTGGAACTGGAAAAAGCACAATTGCAAGAGAATTCATAAAAGCATATTTCAAGAAAACGGGTATCACAAAGAAGGAGGAAAAAGAGTATTGTGTAGAAATCTCGTCGCATCAAGACCGTGGAATTCATACATTTAGACAAATTTTGAATGATCATGTCAGATGGATTGCACCAAGAAAGGGTGTCTACAGATGGATTATTATAGATGATTGTGATACATTGCCTGCAATTTCTCAACAGGCCCTAAGAAGACCTATGGAGACATTTGATCATATTACACGTTTTTTGTTTATTAGTCAGAATCAAGAATCTCTTATTACACCCTTACAATCCAGGTGTCACATTATTTTAACAGAACCATCCACAAATTCAGATATATATATAGAAATTCTAAAAAGAGAAGGATTTCACACTGGATCTTATACAGAAGATGCTTACACTGAATTAATGATATTATCTATGTGTTCAATTATGAAATTTCAAAGCATGGCTAAGATGTTATATAGTCTTAAACAATCAGAAGGATGGGATATGTTAACTACAGAATATATTAATAAACTTG
>RGCF01000366.1 GCA_009919265.1 Bacteroidota bacterium
GCGCCGGATCGCATCTCATCTGTAGTCGGATTTCCCTTGTATCGTTCAGTTCGTTTAGAATGGTCGATACCGCCAAATCACGATAAAGTAGTGGTAGATTCGTATATTATACGTTACAAACTTACTGGCGCACCAGATACACACGTATTAAATGAGGTGTTGTCCTTTTTTCCAACCGCGATTATATCCGAATTAACCAATGGTGTATCTTATGATTTCTGGGTAGTTGCGAAAAATAAGTTCGGCGAAAGTCCTCACTCCGCGACGATTAGCGTGATTCCTGGTTCGTCACCATCTCCTTGCCAAGTTGTTCGACGAGCATACCACGCCACAACCTCTGGTAATGGTATTAGCGACAGCAATCCTCAACTTGTCGGGATTGAATTCACGCCAGCACTCGCACAAAATGGGAGTAACGCACTCACATTTACAATAAAATACACGCGTTTAAATGATAATGGGGATATGACCGATGTTTCGTATGTATCTACATATAGTGTTCAGTCCAACGAATATAGTTTAGATATATCTGGAAATATCACACTCAACACACTATGTTTCAAGTCAAATTTCATTCGAAAACAGATAATACCACCAACTGGATTACTCGGGTTTCAAAGTGGAAACTATCGTTTTCAAGTATTTTCATCAAATATTTATGGTATGTCTTTACCACCAGATACATCCTTCAATATTCGACTATTTTCGAATACCGACGCTACGAATTTGCCGCGGGTTGTTGCTCCCACCTTTTCGTCCTATGCGATCCCCCAAAATGGAGGCATCGTGGGCTTGGAACCATATGACCAACGAATACGATTTCGATGGAAACAATATCGCGGCGTAGGAAATGGAAGCACTGGACCTGATGCTTATACGGGTTGGTCCTACCGTATTCAATATACGAATGATAAAGATAACTGGTATTATCCACCACTCACATTACAAGCGTATTATCCAGAATATACTATACCATATGATCGGACAAGTGTTGGTTCAAATACTGCCAATTTCGAATATATGTTTGACATAAGTCGCAATATTTTTAATGGCCAACGATATTATGTGCGATACTGTGTTGTGGATGTGTCTGGTGACACAAGTGAATATACGCAAATTACTTCAACGAATCTCTCGCTTGTGTCGAGTGTTCCGGGTAAGTTGCCGAATCCCCCGCAAATTTTCAGAGCAAATAGCGCGGATCGTTTGGTGCGGCTTTATTTTGACTGGAATATTCGCCCACCAAGTTTAGATTTGACGGGTGGATTACCAATAATAGATTATCGTATCGAAAGATACATTGTTACACGCACAAACGGAGTGGTTTCTATTTCTACAACTCCAAACGCCGTTTTTTATAACCTAACTGGTCCATTTTACGAAGATACATATGATATGTTTTTTAATGAGTCAGAGTATGAGTATCGTGTTTTTTCGAGAAATAGTATCGGTTATTCCACGAGTTTCAATAGTGTTCGAGGAGTGCCTTTTAGACAGTCGGATGTAGTTCGTAATGTATCGGCGTCTGTTGACACTAGAACAATCACGCTTATATGGAACCAACCAGAAACGATTAAACCGGACGCACCGGTCGTTGAATATTATATTGAATATAAATTATACACCCTCTATACGGTTTCGGAAGTAGGAGAATCCAATATTATTGGCACGCTGACAAATCCGCCAAACATTGCGAATACAAATCAAGATATGATACAAATTTTAGTAAATGACGAATTATGGGCGAGAATACCGTCCGAAACAGTTGGAATATTTACAAAATCAACGGCCCTTTCATATACAATAACAAATCTGTTAAACAATACAGCATACGTATTTCGTGTTGCGGCTGTAACACAAGATAAAGCCCGACGTAAAATAATTGGTCTCCGGTTTGTTATCGGTTCAAATAGTCCATATTTACAACATCCTGTCATTATCGGAAAAGTGCCGTCGAAAATATTGGGTGTTAATTATTCCAATTTAGATAGTAAATTATTGATTACTTGGAATAGTTCCGATTTACAAAATACGGAAAATATTACACGGTTTATCGTGGATTATGATATCGCACCAAGTGAGACTGGTTATTCACTACGCCAGACATTTGATTACAATAATACTATCGTATTTAATGATGGAAGCACAAATATATCCTTCGAGGCAACAGTTACTGGATTAAGTAATAATGTTACCCAACGTGTAGATACGAGAACGAATAGTTATGTTGTCAAGATATATGCCGAAAACTTGGTTGGTTTTACGAATGATGAAAATAAAGTTAAAATACACGATATCACATCATTTAATGAAACGTATGAGAATATTATACAACAGAAAGTTGTCCGTCCAAGAACGGTTCCTTCGCTAATCATCGAAGAACGAAGTAGTTGAATATTTGGGAACATCCGGAGGTGCTGCAACACGTGCAGGGCTTCCGTTATATAATGCGGCATATAATCAACATCATAATGTAAATAAGTCGTATGAAGCGCGTACAAACCATGGTAATATGAAATTACTTGGAACTGAAACAAATATATCAATTGCAAAAGTAGAAAGCGACCGTAACAATAATAGATTATGGGTGCCAACGAATGCTCCGTCTCAAATTCCAAATTCCGATATGTATGGACAAATGAGTATGCCTCAGTCCTATGATATGAATATCGGAACTGAGCGCATCGACCCATCGATTTT
>RGCF01000367.1 GCA_009919265.1 Bacteroidota bacterium
ATTGATAGTTCCATCATTCTCAATCCAACTATTGATATGTTCTAATACCCGATGCACCAATACCCCATATTGAGCAGCAGTTATATCTTTATGTGATTCATCATTCATGAATCCAGCATGATGTTCTGATTTTGTATCCGGAAATCCAAATACATATTTCTTTCTGAATTCAGTTTCATCGGTATCCAACATCATGAATTGCGAAGTGGAATACCATTCATCTTTATATTCTTGTTTGGTTTTTTCAAATAAGTGATAGTTCTGTAGTTCTTCCTTTGTACTATCTTGCTCTATTTCTGTATCCACCGTATATACAGTTCTTTTCACTGAAACAGGAATATCCAACTCTATCTGCGAAATGGTTTCCTGATCTGAATCAAGGATTGGTATATGCGTATGAAAAATGGTATTTCCATCCGAGGCAGCAGCTATTGCATATGCATCAGAATGAGTACTTATCAATTGCATCATGCTTCTTTCTGCATATTCTTTTCCTTCCTTATGAGAAGTTGAAATATAGACATGATCTTTTGCTCTTGTCAAAGCCACATAGAGCAATCGTTTCTTTTCAGCAATAGATCGTGCTTTTCTCTCTGATGACACAGCCATTGAAATGAGTGATTGTTCTATTTCATGAGCTCCTGAAACACGATATTCTTTGATAAGTGGCAGTCCAATTCCGAATTGATCTGATTCATATAATGCAGGAGCTGTACTTCGTTCTTTTGTATTTGTGTCATATAACAATACAATAGGAAATTCTAACCCTTTCGATGCATGAATGGTCATCAAGTTTACAGCATTATCAGTATTCACAATTGGAGCTTCTGATTCATCATCATATTCTGCAGCTAGATTCAACTCTTGTACAAATGCATGAAGATGTTGAAAACCTCTTTGTTCAAATTCTCTTGCAATGCTTATTAATTTATCTGCATTTGCCAACCACTGAGCACCATCTTCCATTGTTTTCACAATATTCCGCCAATGTGATGCTTCCAGCAATGTATGAATTAAAATAGGCAATGACATTGTCTGAGCCTTTTGTAATAATGCAGACAATATACGTTTTGAATGCAGGAGTTGTTCTGAAGTTTGTTGTCCCGATTCACACTGAGCGTTGATACCTTCCCATAAACTCTTTCGAGCATGTATTGTTCTGATGGTATATATCTCATCATCGGTTATGCTGAAAAAGGGAGATAATAGCAGTGAAGCTAGAGCAACATCATCATTGCTATTACTGAGAAATGTGAGATAATTTCTTATATCCACAATAGCCGGTGAGGCATAAAATCCTTTATTTCCCGTAGTGAAGTATGGTATTCCTTCTTCTCTTAATGCAGCCATAAGAAGATTGACCATTGTTCTTCTTTCATAGAGGATAGTACAATCACTATAGGTGATATCACGCAATATTGGTTTCAGATTCCCCTCGGCATCTTTTTCGACATCCCATACTTTTTTACTTTTTTGGACTACCAGGTCCTTTATTGCAGATGCAATCAGACTTGCTTCATCAATCATTGCTTGCGATTCATCATCTTGAGTTTGTGTATGTATCAGGAATGTGATACTTCCATGTTCTGCTGATTGCAACAGTTCATCACTGACATTTCGTCCTCCAATCATCTGTTCATATCCAACTTCATATCCATTGGATTCTGTGCCCATCAATGAATGAAATACATTATTGATGAACCCTATTATACCAGGTAATAATCGAAAAGAAGTAGATAGTGATAGTTTACCCAATTGCTCATCTTCATTCATGTGTTCTGATTGATGAACAGTACCATTCAGAATATTTGCCTTTTGTATCTCTTTTGATGCAGTCCCAAAAACGCGAACATCGGCGGATCTGAACCCATAAATACTTTGCTTAGGATCTCCTACGATATAGAGATTCACATCAGATTCAGTCTTTTCACCTTTCAATGATCTCACAATACGCGATGCCAGTTCATATTGCAATGCATTTGTATCCTGAAATTCATCGATCATCAAAAATCTAATTCTTGCTCTTATTTTGGGACCAGCTTCTGGATGTTCCAATAATTCCATTGCAATCGACTGAACATCATTGAACTCTAATGTTCCTTCTATTCTTTTTTGCGTTTCAAACAGATTTGAAGCATATAATGCTATATCTAATAACAGGCGGGCAAATCGAAGTGCTTCTTTTTCTGCTGAAAGTGATGTTCCGCCAAGTGTGTTTCCAATTTCTGAAACAATACAAATCGCTTGGCATTTCTTCCTAAGATCATCAATAACAGAATAGTAAGTTGTAATCCATGTATCAATAGAAATATCAGAATACTTACCATAATTCGCAGTAGGAGCTTTTTTTTGTGTCACATACATAGAAACGATTGATTTGCATATAGCATCAAAAGAATGTAAGAATGCAAATACATCATCGCTCAGTGATTCTGAAAGAATCTTTTTATGTAGCAAGTGTAATGTCTTCCAGGATTCAAACAGTTGTGGTCCAACAAAATCTCCATCAGCAAAACCAGGCAACAATTCTACTGCCTTAAACACGATATTCATTGTTGAGAGTAATTCTTCTTTTAGTGCATTCCAAGCGGAATCAATAATAACTTCATCATTCTGATTATGAATAGCATGCAAAGCTTGTAATGATACATTTCCTTTCTTCAGAAGATGATCAAGTGCTTTTGTGATTGTAGAATGATG
>RGCF01000368.1 GCA_009919265.1 Bacteroidota bacterium
TATCCAGAGAACTTCTTTGATTTAATCATTATTGACGAGTGCCATCGAGGTGGTGCAAATGATGAAGGTAATTGGCGTGCGATTCTTGATTATTTCTCATCTGCCGTGCAACTAGGACTAACGGCTACCCCAAAGAGGCGGGACAATGTTGATACATACGCCTATTTTGGCGAACCTCGCTATATCTATTCTCTTAAAGAGGGAATTAGCGATGGGTTTTTGACTCCATTTCGAGTTCGAAAGTACCAAACCACGATTGATGACTACACCTTTGTTCCCGATGACATTGTTGTTTCAGGTGAAATTGAACACGGGAAACTCTATACAGAAGATGACTTCAATAGAGTTATTATTATTAAAGAACGAGAAGTTTACCGAGTTAAATTGTTACTAGCAGAAATAGATCCTAACGAAAAAACAATCATTTTTTGCGCTAATCAAAATCATGCTCTGATGATTCGAGATATTGTAAATGAGTTAAAGACAAGCTCAAATACTTCATATTGTGTTCGTGTGACTGCAGACGAGGGCGCTATTGGTGATCAACACCTAAGCGCTTTTCAAGATAATGAAAAGACGATTCCGACAATCCTCACAACTTCCCAGAAACTTTCAACTGGTGTTGATGCAAGAAATATAAGGAATATTGTTTTGATGCGCCCGATAAATTCGATTATTGAGTTTAAGCAGATCATTGGGCGCGGCACTCGACTCTATGATGGAAAAGATTTTTTCACGATACACGACTTTGTAAATGCATCCCAAAATTTTTATGATCCTGAGTGGGATGGTGAGCCTATTGAACCAGCACTTCCCGCGACACCAACATCTAATCCTCCAACTAATACTGGACGCACAGATGGGCCGACTTCACCGAGACCTGAAAAGGTTGTTATTAAGTTAGCAGATGGAAAGGAACGTCAGTTCCAGCATATGACATCTAGGATGTTTTACTCAGTGGATGGAAAGCCAGTTTCATTAACCGAGTTTATTGAGTCACTTTTTAATACCTTAGATATGCCTGATCTCTTTAAAAATGAGGAGGAATTGAGAGCGATATGGGCCGTTCCATCAACGAGAAAAGTTCTATTGAAGCAATTAGAATCTGCCGGTTTCGCGATTGATGATTTGAAATCGATTCAAGAACTAATCGAAGCAAAAAATAGTGACCTCTTTGATGTTCTCGAGTATATAAAATACAACCTTACACCGGTGATGCGAGAAGCTCGTGCTGTCATTTCTCGAAGTATTATGCAAACTGAGTTAACCGCTAAGCAAATGGAGTTCGTGGACTTCCTAGTTGAACAATATGTTGTTGCCGGTGTTGATGAACTAGATGACTCAAAGTTAGAAACCCTTCTGGCTATCAGATATAGGACCGCAACAGATGGAGTGGCAATTTTGGGTAGTGTTGACATAGCTCGGAACATCTTTCTGACTTTTCAAAAGCACCTATACAAACCTCATAAAACTTACGCAAGTGCTGGTAACTGAGGAGGATGAGAGTCCATTGACAAGGTACTTCAGAGTGATGCTAGGTAAGGGATCCACTTATGCCGCGGAATGTTTTGCCGGGGGATTCATCGGAGTTGACTTCGACCTCGCAGTTGACTTGACCAATCGTCTTCCTGAAAATTGGAGAGATTTCAATAAAGAGTTCATCCCAATCTATCAGAACAGCCATCCCTCAAAGAATAAAATTGCGGCAGGTCTAGCTTGCGGTATGACATGGACAGTTTCCAAAGGTATGCAGATTGGAGATGTAATAGTTGCGCCTATTGGGGATGGAAACTTTAGGTTTGGTGAAGTTTCAGGAAATTATCAATACGCTAAAGATCAGATCCTCTTCCATCGTCGCCCGGTAAATTGGTCAAGCATGATAATAAGTAAAGAGCATTTTTCTGAACAACTTCGTAGATCGATTGGAAGTATAGGCACGATTAGCGAAGTAACTCAGCATGCTGAAGAGATATCGAAGCTACTCAGCGGAGTTACCAATTGGGAAAGCACCGAATTGGGAAGGTCTTACGATATCTATCAGGATGAGAACGGAACCGGTCAGCAATATCAAACAGATTCCGGCCGCATCGACATTTTGGCAGTTAGCAAAGACGGTAAAGAACTTCTAGTTGTTGAACTGAAGAAGGGAAGGGCTTCAGACGCTGTGGTTGGGCAGATCACTCGCTACATGGGATACGTAACAACAGAGCTTGCAGGCCCGGGACAGAAAGTTAGGGGAGTGATAGTGGCCCTTGAAGATGATCAACGACTGCGTCATTCGTTAGTTATAGTTCCTGGGATTGACTTTTACAGGTACGAAGTGAGCTTTAAGCTAAACAAAATCTAGTTCGGCTACTGCACAAACTGCTAGATGGCCTACCAAGCCACAGCAATAATGATGTTTCCAATCGTCAGGGCACCGATAAAGGACCAGACGTTGGAGGAGACGGTTTCTTTTTTGCGGTTGGCGAAGGCGAGAGCCAAGATAATGAGGACAAACAGCAGCTTCATGCCAATCTTTGCGTTATCGGGCAACGGCCATTTCATGGAGTCGGAGTTGTGGAGAGGGTAGCGGATACCGACGAGAGCGATACCGGCCACGAGGGCGGTGAGGGCAGAATGGACAAGACCGTCTAGTGATGCCTTTTTGTTACTCAAGGATGCTGGCTTTAGGGGTGAGGCGGGCGTAGGTTTCGCAGG
>RGCF01000369.1 GCA_009919265.1 Bacteroidota bacterium
TCAGTTGTTTCAATTGTCGATTCGTTATCTGACATAATATCGTAAGTCTATAAAATTCATGTTTTTACTGCGCGCTCGAAGGGAGTCGAACCCCTAACCTTTGGAACCGGAATCCAATGCTCTATCCGGTTGAGCTACGAGCGCAACACACTAAAAAGACTCCTAGGAGTCAGGCAAATATATGTTTTTTAGTGGATAATACAACGAATTTTAATGCAGATTGAAAAGAGAAGTGATTTCCCTCAAAAAAAATTTGTACTGTGGATAAAAAGTGTCAGATTTATTTCACAGTGTCAATAAACCCCACAATAGTATTTACACCCCTTACATATTACAAAAGCCTATCCTTTGGGTAAGATAGGCTTCTATTCATGGCGTTTTCTTTAATAATTCACTGTTTTAAGGATTTCATTCTTGATATCTGCAATATTCAACAAAATTGCAGCTTCCAAAGGCTTGGCAAAACCAACAGGTACATCTTTACTTGCTACTCTGCCTACGGGAGCATCAAGAATTGAAAAGAGCTCTGTTGTGATGCTTGCTGAGATTTCGCCTCCAATTCCGCCGGATAGATAATGCTCATGTGCAATAACAACTCTGTTTGTTTTGCGGACGGATTGAAATACCGTATTGCGATCCCATGGTTTCAATGAACGCAAATCAATTACTTCACAAGAAATTCCATGTTCTGCTTGCAATTCTTCCGCAGCTTTCATCGCCATGTGAATTGCATTACCATAAGAAATCAATGTGACATCATTTCCTTGCATACGAATGCGTGCTTTACCAAATGGCACAATGAAATCATCATCAGGAAGTGAAGTGGAACTTGGTCGATAATTATATAAAAACTTTGGCTCAAGAAACATCGTCACACCGCGTGAACGAATTGAATTGCGCATGAGACCAATAGCATCATCGGCGAATGCAGGACACACAACTCTGATACCTGGAATTGCAGCAAGAAGTGCATCAAGATTTTGTGAGTGATATAATCCACCTTGTATATATCCACCACTCGCAAGACGAATCGTGATATTCGGAGAGAATTGTCCGCGTGTTCTCCAATAATCATGCGAACACTCAATCAATTGTTCCATCGCAGGCCAAAAATAATCTGCGAATTCTGCACCCTCAATCACAACGCGAATATCATCACGATAGCGTGTGAAACCATTGGCTGTTCCTACGATATAATCTTCTGCAATTGGAGCATTGAAAATTCTCTCATTACCGAATTCATCCAACATCCCTTTTGGAACATTGAATATTCCTTGTTTATTGACAGAAGCAACATCTTGACCCCACAAATATGTGTGTGGGTTTTTCTGAAACTCTTGCTTCATCGCAATATTGATCCCTTCTCGGAAGGTATATTGTTGAGCATTCGGGTCATTCACAAAATTGTATTCGGAGCGATTGTCATAAGTGGCTGCATCTTCCGGCATGAGGAAATCCAAATAGCTTGAGCCAACCGGTTCAGGTGCAACTTCTGCAATATCAGCAGCTGCAAAAATTGCTTGCTTGTTTTCTTCTTCGATTGCTAGCAATTCTTTTTCAGTTGCAATTTTTTTTGCGAGAATTGCCTGACGAAATGCCGGAAGTGGATCGCGATCTTTCATTTCTTGAATTTCTTCCGGTTGACGATATAATTCATGATTGTCTGAATTTGAATGTGATCCTATACGGTCACAATCTGCATGAAGAAAAACCGGTCCTGCACCAGACAAAGCATAATCACGAGCTTCTTTTAATGCACGATATGAGTCAAAGACATCGCGACCATCACAATTGATGATTTTTAAATGTTTGAAACCAACAAAGTTGTCAGATACAACAAGATTGGCAGTCTGCTCATGCAATGGAACAGAAATTCCAAATTTGTTATTCTGAATGACGAATACCACCGGCAACTTTTCTCTTGATGCACCATTCACTGCTTCATAAAAATATCCTTCCGAACATGCAGAATCTCCGCCGGAATAATACACAACTTCATCGCCTTTAAATTTTTTCACCGCTCTTGCCAATCCGGCAGCATGCAAAGAATGATTACCTGTGCATGATGAAACATTTTGGATTCCTATTGAAGGTTTCGCAAAGTGATTACTCATGTGACGACCACCACCAGCAACATCTCCATCTTTGCTCAATCCATTCAAAATGATTTCTTCGATTGTGATACCCGCCGCAAGAGAAGTCATCAAATCGCGATAATAGGGGAAGAGAAAGTCCTTGTTTTGACGGAAGATTTGTCCCAAAGCGATTTGAATACCATCATGACCTGCACAAGGTGCATGATAAGACCAACCTTTTGCCATTTTCAAATACAAGGCCGCCTTCTCATCCAAACGTCTGCCAAGATGTTGCATTTTATACCAAGACATGATGGTTTTTTTATCAAAACCCTTCATGTCGAATGCACTGAATTGCTTCTTTTTCACGGAAGAACTTTTTTTGGACACCGTCTTTTTTGCAATGACTTTTTTCTTCACTGGTGCAGCTGATTGCTTCTTTTTGGAAGCGCTTTTCTTGACAGCTACATTCTTTGCATTCGATGCTTTTGGCTTTGCCTTTGTTTTGGTGGCGGTCTTTGCCATAATAATATCGTTCCTGTATTAAAATTCTTTATTGTTCAATCAAACATATGTCAGCCAGCCATGCTCATCTTTGCCTTCATTGACAAT
>RGCF01000370.1 GCA_009919265.1 Bacteroidota bacterium
GTGTGCGTCTTCGTGTGCGTCTTCGTGTGCGTCTTCGTGTGCGTCTTCGTGTGCGTCTTCTTCACATTGTGATTCTGATAATACAATTTCAGAGATATATAAACCATTATCATTGATTCCATCGGGATTTTCGTTTTCATTCATCGTCTCGGACGTAAATCTAGATTCACAAATCGTCTCTATATCTAAAGTTGAAATAGATTCAGAATTCTCATTTTCTACTGGCGTGGCTTGTGATTGATGAAGTATAATATCATCAACACTTTTTGCTTGCTGGTTTAATAAACGAAACAGCAATGTATTCATTTCATTCATCATTTTTTGTTGGGAAGAAATTAATGAACGAAGTTCTTGATTTTCTTTTATGATAGGTTCAATCTTCATAATTATTTCCGAGAGATTCGTTTCATTTACAATCTTATCAACAACGCCTTCTATAAATTCACGACTGTTTGTCAAATCGTGTATGACTTCCTCCATTAACAATACATTCTCCTCGCTCTCATCTTGTTCGTCATCGTGTGCGTGTTCGTGTTCGTGTTCGTCACCGTCACGAACTATATGACTATGATTTTCCGCAATACTTTCGAGTATGGTCGAATGTGTATTTGCCGATTGTTTCCCACGATTCGCATCTTTTGACGGTGTTTGTTCCGCATTCACAGAAAGCTCTCCATATTTATTTTGAATATGTTCGAGTTGGGTGACTACCTCTTGTAACATATAATGATGGTCTGAAAGTGTTGCGTCGTGTGATTTCAATATTACAATCGGTGGAGGAATCACACCAGTATCCGTAATCATACTTGAAAATGGCGAAAATATATTTTTATATAACAACGTATTCTGTATCGGTTCATTACCGTTGGCGTTGGCGTTGGCGTTGGAGTTAGGGGCGTTCTTGTGGTGTGACTGGAAATTGCTCGGGGTTCCTCCCGTCATTTGTGTAACAGCCGGTGGTATCATCTCATTCGGGTTTTTATACCTAGGATTTTTACGAGGAATTCCCTTTTCATAAATAAATTCAGGTTCATTTGGATTGAATGCGATCTTATTCATATTCTGTTTTTCTGTCTGATACTTTTGTTGAAGTTCCATTTGTTTTTGTTGTTCCGCCATTTCCATTTGTTGCGCTATCAATATCTTTTGGCGCAGAATTTGGGTTTGTATCTCGTTTTGTTTTTGAAGAACCCGCAACTTGTCTGCTGGAATAGCGGTTCCTTGTGTTTGAATTAATTTGGTTCTATCCGATAACTGTTTCTTAATTAATTCGATATTTTCATAAATATTTATAGGCACATTTGGGGCCTGTTCTTTTGGCAAGACAAATGCGGGGGTCTGGGCAACATCACCTTGATAAGAAATAGGATTCTGATTCATAATACCTTGTAATGTTTGTTTTGAACCTCCATAATAAGAAGCCGACTGAGACAGTGAATTGAACGACGCAGACACATTAGCACCATTATTACCACCGCCCATTTGCGTCGATGATGCGCGACGTTTTCTTGCGGCAGATAATGCGGCACTTCCACTCATATGATTATATCATTTAATAACACATTAATTCTATATTATTTTCGCATTTCCATTTTTAATGCGTCATAACTTTGGTAATTCAAAACGCGAAAATCTTCGAATTTATAATCGTTAATATCATCTCTCAAAACAGAGATTTCAATCCGCGGAAATACGAATGGACTCCGCAATAACTGCGTTGTAAGAACTTCAACGTGGTCGTCATAAATATGCGCATTTCCTAAATAATACACGAATTCGTGTGGCACTAATCCACAATGTTTTGCTAATAAATGCGTCAAAAAACTATAAGACGCAATATTGAAAGGAACTCCTAAACCTACGTCGCCACTCCGCTGATATAACGCACAAGACAGTCGATTCATATTATCAACATTGAATTGACAAAGAATGTGGCAAGGAGGCAACGCCATCTCGTTAAGTTGACACGGGTTCCAAGCAGTCATAATCAGTCTTCTGGAAAATCTCTCGACAGGGTCCTTCAGGCATCGAATAATCTCTCCAAGTTGATCCACTCCCTTCCCTGTATAATCTTCGGTATGGCCTTTGTATTCAGCATTGAAATGCCTCCACTGATATCCATAAATAGGACCGAGGTCGCCTTCGGCGTAATGCCCGAGACCTCTGGATTCCATAAAATCGCGTGACGCATTATCGTCCCAGATATGAACACCTGCGTCTTGTAATATGTTATTGTCGGTGTGTCCTTGAATGAACCAGAGAAGTTCTTTCAGGCACGTCTTCCACGCCATCTTTTTCGTAGTTAAAATGGGTATCGACCCTTGTTCTAATGAAAAAACCATTCCTGCTCCAAATATCGAAAATGTGCGACCATTTCGACCAACGTATTCTTGTCTCTCATTAATAATATCGTGGATTAGATTTAGGTATTGGTATTCTGGATGCGATTTACTACGACCTAACGATGTTTCTTCAATCGACGACGAGGCCACTGACACAATTTCAAACTTACCAGTCTCTTTATTTTGTTCAACAGAGTAATGAGGAACACTATTTATACGCGAAAAACGGCGAAGCATTACAGAAACATATAGAATAACATACGTATTGTGTTTAATTCGTATTAGGATTTGTTTCATTCAATCCATACTATAAATAATATTTAACTA
>RGCF01000038.1 GCA_009919265.1 Bacteroidota bacterium
TTTTACCGCCATCAACAGATCGATATAAACCACCAAATCCGTTCCCTTTTGCATTATCTGAAAGAAGTGCATACATATAGTCTGGATTTGCAGGACTGATCGCTAATGAAATTCTTCCAACTGTTGCTGGGATAGATGTAGTAATTTTTGTCCAGGTATTTCCCGCATCAGTACTGCGATAGATTTCCTTACCTTCGCAACCAATCATAATATCAGATCCGGGACGAATTTCTAAATCACGAAAGTTATATGTAGATTTTTTATCCCATTTAGCTCCAGCATTAGTTGTAATGTATAATCCTTGACTAGTAGCTGCATATAGTTTTCCAGCTATCGTTGGATGAGATATTAGACGATAAATTTGTTGTCTTGCTGAAGTTTGAAATGTTAAATCCGTTGGATTCCAATTCTTGCCACCATCCGTTGATTTTATAATGCCTGTAGAATAAGTTGAACCGGCATCATCATCACCAGTTGCCAAATACACAATATTGGGATCATTCCAAGGCATTGCGATATCCGAGACACCCATTGAAAATAGATCATCGCATGTTGTACTCCATGATTGACCATAGTCTGTACTTTTCCAGGCTCCTCCTGCAGCACTACCAACCCAAATTAAACTAGGCACATTTGGATGTAATGTAATACAGTTTATTCTTCCGTTTCCTCCACCCTTCGGGACTTGAATTGGACCAACAATCGACCATTGTGGGTCTGCGCCAAAAGGTTTTTCAGATTTTGAACGTATCCTTTGAGATAACTTGTCATTAATTGCATTGATGATTAATTCTCCATTAGGAAATGTTCCATCTGGCATTAACCTATGTGCCCAGAATGATTCCCAACGCTTGAAATGCGTATAATTTTTATCTGTATGTTCAAGCCGTAAATAACCAGATTCTTTGGTAGCATATGTTTGTTCTGAATACTTTGGATTGTTTTTGTAGAAATAATCTCGCATTACTGAAAACTTTTCATCAGAAGTGCCAATAATCTGTTCAATTTGCCCAAATGAAACATTGATTGAACAAATGGAACATAATAGCCAGAGAAATATGTGTAGAGAGTTTTTCATATGTTTTCTAAAATAAATACAGAACATGACGTTAAATTCTAACTGGTAAAATAACTACTGGAATACTTTCTAAATACAGTCTTCTTTGAACAGCGAATACAGTATAATTATGAAGCCATTTAGAGAAAATTGATTCTTCAGGAAAAACAACTTGTCCACCAAAAACTACAGTATGCGGATAACGTTCCACTATTTGTTTCGACAAATCTGCAACAACAGAAACCACATCAGTTCCAATCTCTGTATATGATTCTGCATAGTAGCCGTTATTTCTCATAAAATTGACATATTTATTAGCTTCTGTATCAATGTATACCTGAAGATTGTCAACTTCTTCTGACCCTTTAAAGTTTCCAGCATCCAAAATGCCAACTTGTACGAATACAAAGTTTTTAAATGTCCCTTCAAATGTTCTCATAACTGTGAATAATGTATGCAAACCAAGTCCAGAAAATCCAGAAACAAGAAAGACCGCTGTTTTTGCTTTTGTATCACATAATGGATATTTCCCTTCTTCTGCTTCTAGTAAAAGTTCATCATCAATCGCAGTCATTACTAATTCATCAAGTTTCTTCAATTGTTGCGATGTTTGATTATAATGCCTTCTGAATGAAAGTACCAATCCAACCAAGCTTCCTGTTAAGACCATGGTAGCCCATCCACCTTCTGAAAACTTGATAATGACAACTGCAATGAGAATGAATGAAGACATCAGTAATCCAAGCCCATTAATGAAAATTTTTGATTTCCATTTATTGAATGTGTGTCGAACTTGAATCCAATGCTTGACCATCCCGAGTTGAGATAGAGTAAAAGTGATGAACACATTTATTGAATACAACACAATAAGCAAATGAATAGAGCCACCCGTTGCGAGAACTACGATACCTGCTGCAATTCCTACTAGCAATACTCCATTTTGTGACACAAAACGATCACTTAACATTGCAAATCTTGTAGGAAACCATCTATCCAAAGCCATATTGGATAAAATCTGAGGACCTCCCAAAAATCCAGCTTGTGCTGCAACAAACAATAATACTGCTTCACTAATTAAAACAATAAGTAATACAGTCGTGGAAATACCCGAACCCCAATTCATTGTTAATTTTTCGAACAAAACAGCATTTAATGTTTTACCAGGAGCATCTTGTACATGCATGAGAGCATATGATAACATTAAACCGACAGCTACAAATGCAAGAGAAAATGCCATATATCTCATTGTAGTCTTCGCTGTTTCAACTCTTGGTTCGCGTAGTATTGGCATTGCATTACTAACTGCTTCAATCCCAGTATATGTACCTGCTCCCATGCTATATGCACGTAGAATAAGCATAATAGCACCCATGTAGCCAAGTTCATTTGTTGCGCCATTCCATTGCTGAACAGTTGTGCTTACAACGCTAGGAAATTCAAACACATGGGATCCTACTATATAAAGTATAGCGGCAACATGTGTGATTACAAAAATCATGAAGATTGGCAATAACACAGAAACTGATTCTTTCACACCTCGTAAATTCAAAATAATCATCACAGTTAATGCCAACATTGATAATGGAATTTTATAGTGATGAACATCAGGAGGGAGAAAACTGAACAATGCCTCTATGCCACTTACAATCGAAATAGAAATTGTGAGAATATAGTCAATCACCAAACTAGAGCCTGCAACCATTCCAACAGTAGGCGAAAGTAATTTGCTAGCTACTAGATATCCACCGCCACCAGATGGGAATAATTCTATGATTTGAGAATAACTTGCTGATATCACAAAAATTGTGAGCGCTGTGCCTAAAGCGATAAAAATTGAAAGGTAGGGATATTTTCCTAAAGCATTAAATGCTTCTTCGGGTCCATAACAAGAGGAAGATAATCCATCGGCTCCCAGTCCTACCCATGCAAAAAATGCAATGAGTGTAAGATTATGGAAAATTGATCGATCATTGATTGTTTTTCGCTCGCCAATCAAATATCTTTTTAATGAATCGTATAACTTGGACATAAGCAAATCAATGGTCAGTAGTAAAAGATGATTCACCGAAATAAGTAAAGGCTCTTGTTTTCTTTTTCAATTTGAATCGTTCTATGGAATGTTGTTGAATATGACTCATGGCTTCTTGAATAGAATCCGTAAATAGAACTAATTCTAGATCTGCACGATCAATTGTACCTTCCATTGCCATATGTTCGAATAGGTGGCTTAATGGTTGATAATATGAAGTTCCCATTACAACAACCGGGAAATCTTTGATCTTTTTTGTCTGTATTAAAGTTAGAGCTTCAAATAGTTCATCCATGGTTCCAAAGCCTCCTGGAAGTACTATAAAGCCATAGGAATACTTGAAAAGAAGAAATTTTCTGACGAAAAAATATTGAAATTTAGCGGTTGCATGAAGAAAAGGATTTGCTTTCTGTTCATGAGGAAGGAGAATTTCAGCACCGACCGATATCCCGTTTTCCTCAAAAGCGCCCTTATTTGCCCCTTCCATTATACCTGGACCACCACCAGTCATAACTGTAAATCCTATATTTACCAACGCTTTACCTATTTCTTCAGATAGTTTGTAATATTCATGGTCTGCTGAATATCTCGCACTACCAAATACAGTGATGCATGGACCAACAAAATGAAGTCTTCTAAAAGCACTAATAAATTCCTTCATTACCTTTAGGGTGAACACAAATTCTCGCCATCGAGACTTTGGACCTTCCAGATAATAGAATTCCTCAGCTCTTTCAGAGACAAGAATCCGTGATTTATTGTCTATATCTATGCTCATAAAAGATATCTTCAAACTATGACCAAATTTACGAAGATTCGACCGAAAAATTCCCTTTTTTGACCATATTTACTCCTTAATTGAATAACTCGTACCATTCTATTAATTTGACTAAAATTATCATAAACCTATATGTTTCTCCCATGCAACAATTTCATAATTACATTAATGGGTCTTTGACACCATCATCCCACGGGAATACCTTTACAAATATAAATCCCGCCGATACTAACGATATTATTGGTCAATTTCCTTTATCATCAAAGCAAGAAATAGACTTAGCGGTTGATTCAGCTACTAAAGCATTTTCTATATGGAGTAAAATTCCTGCTCCAAAACGCGGTGATATATTAAGAAAAGCTGGAGATATTTTCACAAGAAGAAAAGATGAACTTTCCGCCATTATGACCAGAGAAATGGGAAAACCATTATTTGAAACATTGGGTGATATTCAAGAAGCAATTGATACCGCCTATTATGCAGCTACAGAAACTCGTAGATTGTTCGGTTATACTGCACCAAGCGAAATGGATAATAAGATGAACATGTCATTTCGTACTCCAATTGGTGTATGCGGTATTATTACAGCATGGAATTTTCCAATTGCTGTACCTTCCTGGAAAATACTCCCTGCATTGGCTTGTGGCAATACAATCGTGTTCAAACCTTCTGAAGATTCCCCGTATTCAGCTCATATTTTCGCAGAGATTTTAGAAGAAGCAGGATGCCCACCAGGAGTGTTTAATGTGATTTATGGAGATGGAGCAGCCGGATCTTTCCTTGTCGAACATCCAGCAGTTAAATTGATAGGTTTTACTGGTTCAACACAAACAGGTAAGAAAATTGCCGAACGATGTGGGGCACTCAATAAAAAGTGTTCTCTAGAAATGGGTGGGAAAAATGCACAAATCGTTATGCCTGATGCTAATCTTGAATTAGCTTTAGATGGAGTTTTATGGGGGGCATTTGGGACAACAGGACAACGTTGCACGGCAACTTCTAGATTAATTTTACATGCTGACATTTATGACTCATTCATAAATGCTCTCATTACAAAAACAACACAAATCAAACTTGGGAATGGCGCACATGCCGCTACCCAAATGGGCCCGGTAATTAATGCAAAACAACTAGAAAAAATCATTCATTATGTATCTATTGCTCGTTCTGAAGGAGCAACTTGTGTTATTGGTGGTGATGTAGAAATAGCCGGTGATTGCTCAAAAGGACATTTTTATAAACCAACAATCTTTATAGATGTTACTTCAGATATGACAATTTTTAAAGAAGAAATCTTTGGTCCTGTATTAGCAGTGTCAAAAGCTGTATCTCTGGAACATGCTATTGAATTGGCTAATAATTGCGAATATGGCCTATCTTCTTCTCTATTCACTGGAAATGTTGATGCAGCTTTTAGAGCCATAAGAGATATTGAAGCTGGGATTACATATATCAATGCCCCCACTATTGGCGCTGAAGCTCATATGCCTTTTGGAGGAATAAAAGGTACCGGTAATGGTCATAGAGAAGGAGGATGGACAGCTTTTGAGATATTCACTGAATGGAAAACAGTCTATGTTGACTATTCTGGCAGCTTACAAAGAGCTCAAATTGACAATTATTAAACAAATTGGTAAGGTCTTACAGTATGAGATTGTCTTAACTATATAATCCCAAAAGCACTTAGTTGATAAAAAAACAACACATAACATCACAGAAACATTCAGTTCAACAAGAACAGAAGTTTATACATCAAACCGAAGAATCTACAGCATTCATGAGTTTCTTAAGTGGGGATGATAATGCTGCGATGTATTTTTTCAGAACATATAATCGTAAAATATTTCTCTACTGTGCCAAATTAGTGAATAACACACATGCCGCTGAAGATTTAACGCAAGAGGTATGGGAGCGAATAATAAAACTCAGAAATCAGTCGCATCCAGAAATCAATAATCCTGGTGGTTTCATGTTTACGATTGCACGGAATTTATGTCTTAACCATATAAAATTAAGAAAGCATACGATTCCTATAGATGCAATTTCAGAAATCGATATTCCCCATGAATATCAACCTGGAAGTACCGATATGGAAGAACTCGTTAATTCCTCACTCGATACGTTGAAATTTGAAGACAAAGAATTACTGGTACTAAATATGTTCTGTGGTTATAGATTTGATGAAATTGCAGATATGATGGGTATGTCTCCAAATGCAATATGGACTAGAGCTTCTAGAGCAAGAGCTCAATTGAGAGATAAAGTAAAAACTATGATTCGCAAAGATATTTAATGACAATCACCACCACATTATACTGTTATATTTTATGAATTCACACGAAACAATTGACAAATTCCTAAGCGGTCAATTAACGCCAGAGGAAACAAGTCACTTTTTGGAAAAAGTCGAACATGATCCAGAATTGCAATCACTTCTGGAATCTGATCGCATCATCAACATGAGTTTCAACAAAGAACGTCTGCAACTCATGCAACATGATTTATCAGGTGTCGCAGGTGCATTTGTAGCCGGGTTGGCCTCAACAGGTACAATAGCATCATCTGGTTTATTAACAGCTGCCTATGCAAAAAAGGCTGGTATGTCATGGATAACACTCGCAACTTCTTCGGCATTGTCAATCTCAGTTTGTGCCGGAGCATACTGGTTTATCAATTCAAATAAAGAAGTTCAATCAAACCAGAATGTAGTAAAAAAGGCAATGTCTCAACAAATTTCTACTCCAATTTCATTAAAGGTACCTTCTGAAACACATGACATTGAGAAATTGCCAATAAAAACAAAAAATAGGAACCATAAACACATTATGACATCCAGTAGTACTATTCCTGAGTCAGCACCAACTCCCCATAAAAAACTACAACTGGAACACTCACTTTCAAAATATCGACCTAAAACACAAGAATAGCTTACTAGAAACCGCCAATTAGGCGGTTTTTTTATATCTGCACCCTTTTCTTGCATGGTATTTTTGGCTAAATTCGGGGGTATAATAGTTTTAAAATTCTTGAGTTGAAAATGCCTTATCGTAAGTTTTCCAATGTTTTGAAGTATAAGTTTGATGGTTTCATGTCAAAAGGGGTTATTTCCCTCATAGCGGGACTTTTTATACTTGCTCTCCTTTTTGTACTCACAATTTCAGTTATAGGAGCATTCATAGGAATTGCTACAAGCGATACAACCTTCTCGGATTTTGGACGATTAATGTGGGATACCGTCCTTCATTCGCTGGATGGCGGTGTGATTTCAGCACTTAAAACAAATAGCATTTCTTATGTAACACTCATGTTGATTGCCACCTTAGGTGGTATGGTACTTATTTCGATTCTCATTGGTGTTTTAAATAGCGGAATAGCAAAACAACTCGATGATCTTCGCAAAGGTAGATCACTTGTAATTGAAGATGGCCATACAGTTATCCTTGGCTGGTCTCCTCAGATATTTTACATCATAAATGAATTAATTACTGCCAATGAAGGAAAGCGTAATTCATGTATTTCGATATTGGCTGAAAAAGATAAAGTCGAAATGGAAGATGAAATCTCAATGAAAATTGGGGATTTTAAAGAGACAAAAGTTGTATGCAGAACCGGAAATCCTATAGACCTTACTGATCTTGAAATTATAAATCCTCACACTGCAAAATCAATCATCATTTTATCACCCGAAGGGATCGAGGATCCTGATTCATTGATGATAAAGATGATTTTAGCTATTACGAACAACCCTCAACGTCGACCAGAAAGTTATCACATAGTTGCAGAAATTAGAGATCCAAAAAATATAGAAGTAGCTCGACTTGTTGGAAAAAATGAGGTGTCTTTCATTTTGATGGAAGATGTTTTGTCGAAAATCATAGCTCAAACATGTCGACAATCAGGTTTGTCAGTTGTATTTAATGAACTTCTTGATTTTAAGAGAAACAAAATCAATTTTCTCGAAGAACAATCCTTAATAGGCAAACAATTCTCAAAAGCCCTCTTTTCATATAACCGAGGTACACCAATAGGATTACGATATTCTAATGGTCTTATTCAAGTGAATCCTCCTTCACATAAATTGATAGAAAGAGGAGATCAAATCATTGTTGTTGCTGAAGATGGATCAAAAATTAATCCTGTGAATAATCCCGAATTTAATATTGATGCAACATGTATTCGACAAGCAGAAGGTAAATCAAGAAAACCAGAACGTACATTGCTTTTAGGTTGGAATAGACAAGCTTATACAATTATTACAGAACTTGATAATTATGTAGTAAAAGGTTCTGTTATAACAATAGTGACTGATGTTGATAGTTTTTCACATGAAATTTCTTCCGTTTCGAAAGAACTTACCAATTTAACTGTTCATCAAATTTCAGGTGATACAAGCAATCGAAGAGTTCTTGATGATCTTGAATGTGAATCATACGATCATATTATCATCCTTAGTCACTCACTTACAAATAATATTCAAGAATCAGATGCAAGGACCATTTTTACACTTCTCCACCTTAGAGATATCGCAGAAAAAACCGGACATCCTTTCTCTATTGTGTCACAGATGCTCGATGTAAGAAATAGAGAATTGGTAAAAGTCACAAGAGCTGATGACTTTGTTGTGAGTGATAAATTAAACAGCTTGATGCTTTCACAAGTATCTGAAGAAAAAGCACTTGCACTTGTGTTCGAAGACTTATTTAGATCGGAAGGTTCAGAAGTATATTTAAAGCCCGCTTCTGATTATGTCGAACTTAGAAAACCCTTGAATTTCTTTACGGTTGTTGAAGCTGCAAGAAGAAGAAATGAAATAGCAATTGGTTGTAGATTACTATCAAAATATGATGAGGATGCTTTAGACCAGGGTGTAATTGTCAATCCAGACAAGACAAAGAACTTCACTTTCTTTGAAGAAGACAAAATAATTGTACTTGCTGAAAATGACTGGTGATCAAGCAAGACAATGTTTTAAAACTGCCATTCTTATATACAGTCCATTCTTTACTTGTTTTCTGATAAGTACATTTTCATACTGTAAGCATTCCATACTAATCTCTATACCGTAATTAGCAGGGCCGGGGTGCAACACAAGTAAATTTGGATATTTTTCAAGTATTGCCTGATTCATACCAAAATACCTAGCATATTCTGTCTCACTCGGTATTAATCCCCTTTTCATTCTTTCTATTTGCATTCGTAACATAATCACAGCATCCATCTCATGAATGGCATGATGAATTGTGGCAACTTGAACTGTGTGATCAAAGCACTTTGGTAATAATGTTCCTGGTCCTGTTACATAAATATTTGCTCCAAGTTTTTGAAGCAATTGTATGTTTGATCGTGCTACTCTGCTATGTAAAACATCTCCTACAATCAATATATTCTTTCCATCAATAGTACCCCATTTTCTATATAATGTATATGCATCTAATAATGCTTGAGTTGGATGTTGATGAGAACCATCTCCTGCATTGATAACTGGAGATTGAGTTTCTGTTTGTAATATGCTAGGTGCTAATGCTTGACTATGTCTGATTATCCATCCATGAACTCCATATTGATGTAATGTATGAATGGTATCAATAAATGATTCACCTTTGGACAAACTGCTTTCTTGTGCATTAAATTGGATAGGTGTCCCACCTAATCTTCTCACAGCTATCTCGAAGGATATTCTTGTACGAGTGGATGATTCAAAAAAAGCTATCAGAATATCTTTATCTTTTAGTATAGTATCAGTTTTCTTTTGATGATATACATCGGTTTGTGTAAAAATCGAATGTATGTCTTCTATTGATAATGAATGTATGTCAAGTAAAGAATGCATGCAAATCTCCGATATAAAAAAAGCCGCCAACCATAAAGGAAAGCGGCTTATGTAAGTCTTTCGTGATCATTATTTCTTCATTGCTTTTTTTGCTTTTGGAGAATTTACGATCTCTTTGAGAGCTTTTCCTGGAGAGAACTTAGGAACATTGCGTGCTGGAATCTTAAGTGATTCGCCTGTGCGAGGATTTACACCTTCGCGAGCTTTGCGATGGCTGGCACCAAAAGTACCAAAACCAAGAAGAGCAACAGAATCGCCAACACCTAATTGTGCTGTGATTGTTTCAAAAACACTGTTTACTGCTCTTTCAGCAGCTACTTTAGACATGCCGGTATCTTCGGCAACGGCAGCAATGAGTTCTTGTTTATTCATTGAACTACTCCATAAACATATTAATCGATAACGAATTACATATGCAATTTAGCATATAGAACACCTAATTCCCAAATACTTTTTGAAAAATGTTGAAAAATATTTTCTTTCACTTACCGCATGAATAGTAGTTTTGAGCCGATTTGTAAAACAGAATAACCATATAAAATGATTATTGTCGCAAAAGCAGCTACAATATCATCAGCTAATACCCAAAAGGCACCTTTTCTTTTATTTATCAAATGTATAGGGAATGGCTTGAAAATGTCAAAAAAACGAAAAAGTATTAATGCTACTAATAACATTACAGGAGTATAGGAGACAAAATCAAATGATAATATTATCCACATACCAATTACTTCATCAATTACAATTAAAGAAGCATCATCACCATATATCCTTTCCATGTGACGGATAGATGGTATGGCCACTATGAAAGATACAATTGTTATTATTTGTAGTTGATAATGAGTTATTGGCAAAATTGTAATTAAAATTGACATGGTAGATGCTATAGTTCCTGGTGCAAATGGACTAAAACCTATTCCAAAACAGGTGGCAATCAATGTTTTAATACCTGGAATTAGAGGTTCTTTTATAAGTAAAATGAGTAATGTTTTATTCTGATAACAGTATTCAATTGATGTATACACTGTTAATATTCCAATGATATACATTACAATATCCACTATGTACAAATGAGTCCATACATAGTTATTTCCAGTACTGAATGATAAAATGAGAAGAATTATAATTGTGCAAGAAAGCTGAATTGCTGTTTTAACTTTTGCGGTGAATGAAGTGACTATTGGTTTTTCAATTCTGTCAGCATAGATTCTTAGTAATGTAATAAAAATGTCACGTCCAATGATGATGGCTATAATCCAAGGTTCAATAATATGGATAGACATTAATCCCAATAATGCAGCATTTGTAAGAACTTTATCGGCTATTGGATCAAGAAAAGACCCAAATGTAGTTTGATTACCCAATCGTCTTGCAATAAATCCATCTAAATAATCGGTAATTGCACCAATTGAAAATATAATCAATGCATAAAATATCATGCTTGAGTCATCTGATTGTATCATCTGATAAACCAAAGGTGCTATCAGAACACGAAGAAAACTAAGTATGTTTGGGAGTGAATAATTCATAGTTATTTTGAATTGATGCTATACAAAAATAGACTAAATTGAGATTAATCAATCATACTTGGATTGCAAAGATGAATCGTAATGAATTAGCAAAATCTATCTACACTACATCTCATTTAACGGGAGAGTTTCTCCTTCGATCGGGAAAAACTAGCAATGAGTATTTTGACAAATATCTCTTTGAAGCAAATCCTCATATACTAGGAACTATTGCTTCATTTATGAAAGAACTCATTCCTTCAGATTGCGAAGTCCTTGCCGGGTTGGAAATGGGTGGTATACCAATTGCTACTGCCATTAGTCTTGTATCTGGCTTACCATGCGCTTTTATCAGAAAAAAGGCTAAAGATTATGGTACTCGCAAAGTGAACGAAGGAGCAGATATCGAAGGTAAAAAGGTGGTCATCATTGAAGATGTCATTACTAGCGGGGGACAAGTCATTCTCAGTGCACAAGATCTAAGAAATTCAGGCGCTCATATATTGTGCTGTATCTGTGTGATAAATAGACAACAAGGTGGAAGTGAAGTTTTGCAAGAAGCAGGTATTCCCTTAATATCTTTATTCACCATGGAGGAACTGAAGAATACTGAAAGTCACAACCATTCATCATAAGAACTCAGAGAATCGAATGACTTATATGGGGCATATTTTGATAATACATTCAATGTCGCAGACATATCCTTGGGCAAATCAGTGCTAAACTTTACTTTGTTTTCTGTAGCCGGGTGTAGAAACTCAATAGATGTTGAATGCAGAGGTGTCCGTGAAAGCAATGGTCTTTCTTCTTGATTCTTACCTACATTAAACTTCTTCTTAATTGTCGATAATCTGAATTCCGAACTACTACCATAATCAGGATCTACCAACAAAGGATATCCGATTGCAGAAAGATGGACTCTAATCTGATGCAATCTTCCCGTTTTAGGCTTACATTGTAGTAATGTAGCAATTCTAAAACGCTTTTCAACATGAATATAGGTGAACGAATCCTTCCCTCTTGCTGATGGCCTCATTAATCCCTTTTTTCTTGTATCTGCAATTAATGGTATGTCTATTTCTTGTTGATCCTTTGATACAATTCCACGAACAATCGCTGTATATGTTTTTTCAATAAGTTGATGTTCGAATTGCATACTTAGATGCTTATGAGCATCTGCATTTTTAGCAAATAGTAGAATACCACTTGTATCTCTGTCTAAACGATGAACAGTATAGATGTCACTATATAAATCCAATAAGAAAGCTCTAATATTTGGAAAACTCTTATCAAATCGGTCAGGAATGGTAAGCATTCCTGCCGGTTTTGAAACAATAACCAACATTTCATCTTCATGGATAATTTCAGGTTTCATGGTACTAACGTGAATGGGGTTCCCAATCCATACCTTCACAAGGTATGTATTGTTCAGTTATATGCTCATCATACTTAGAACATATTTGTGCTGAAGATTCAAAATGCATACAACTTCCACACATTGTACTTTCTGCAACTGATTCAACTGATTCAGAAAATAGTGACATTTCCCTGTATGCTGGATAAAAGACAATCATAACTACAAGAATAGAAAAAAGAGGCCAGAATTGGTGAAATTCCCAATAATCTGAAATCCACCACATTGTAATAACTAAGATAGACAAACGAATCATTCCACCTAAAACAACTGTTCCGGTTGTAAGATGAGGAATTCTATCTTCCGGATCTTTCTTATGTAATCGAAAGAGCAATATATCCATCAACGTATCAAGCATAATTAGAACCTCTCATGATTGTTGATAGTACCTTTCTTTCCAAACTCTACTTTTCCCAGGCATTGACCATAATACTGAATTTATACCTATGATTATCGCAAATAGAGCTGTAAATGGTTGTAATATTGCGTGAAATAGGGGTAAACGAAATTGAATCGTCGAAAGTAAGCGAATAAAGAAGCCCAAGAAAAGTAAAAACAGACTCCACTGAAACAGAAATGTAATATCAAATATCAATGAAAAAACGAGTAAAAGTAATGGCACAACATATACATTCATTATATGGATTAAAAAGAAAATAAATGGAACCAATCTATTCTGAAATCCAGCAAAAAAGTTCTTTGAAAAGCCTCTAAACACTTCAGTAAAATCATTATACATAGAACAAGATGAGATATCTATAGCATTTGCAAGTACTACTGTGAACTTATTCTTTTTTGTTACTCTGGCTATATCTATATCTTCAACTATGCTGCTTTTTACAGATTGGTGGCCATCAATAGCATCATATACATCTCGATGAAAAAGCATGATTTGCCCATTTGCAGCTATAAAAGCAGGGTTTTCTTTAGAGTAAATAAAAGAATTGGGCAAATAACCATGGTATAAAACATGCATAAAAGGAACCATAAGATGCTCCCAAATGGATGTTAATTTTTGCTTTGGAATTGCAGTAAGTAAATCTACCTGCAATTGCTGTGATTTGTGTATTAATGAATTTACTGCATAGGGTGAATGAACTGTATCGGCATCAACAAATAATAAATATTCACCTTTCGCATGCGATGATAATACATGACATGCATATGATTTCCCTATCCAATCATCAGGTAAATGAGTAGAATGGATAAGTGTTATTAAATGTGGATATGCATATTGCAATTCCTCGAGAATTACAGAGGTAGAATCAGTTGAATCGTCATTTAATACAATGATTTCATAATGAGGATAATGTTGATTACATAAACTTTCTATGCAATCTCTTATACTTCTTTCTTCATTACGGGCAGGTATGAGAATTGAAACAAATGGTAGATGAATATGAGTATCTAATATTCGATCAACTTTTACAAATGTGAAGAAATTGTAAATGGAAACACAGCAAATGAGAAAGAGTATTATAGTAAGAAAATAAAGAAAGTATATTATCATTTTCTACATCATTTGCTTTTGTTTATGAAATGAACAAGTATTAGGAATTCATGACTTGCAAGAATTCTCTATTGTCCTTGGTGCTTTCTAATTTGGACAATAAGAGTTCCATTGCTTCTATACTTGTGAATTCACTTAAAACTTTTCTGAGTATCCATACTCTTGCCAACTCTTCTTGGGATAAGAGTAATTCATCATGTCTTGTACTAGATCTATTAACATCAATAGCTGGGAATATTCTTCTTTCTGCTAATTTCCTATCGAGGACAAGTTCCATATTACCTGTACCTTTGAACTCTTCAAAGATAACTTCATCCATTCTTGATCCGGTGTCAATCAGGGCTGTAGCTATAATTGTCAAAGATCCCCCTTCTTCAATATTTCTTGCAGCACCAAAGAATCTTTTTGGTTTATGTAATGCATTTGCGTCAACACCACCAGACAAGATTTTACCGGAATGTGGAATCACGGTATTATGAGCACGCGCTAATCGAGTAATTGAATCTAATAGCACTACTACATCTTGTTTTGCCTCTACTAATCTTTTTGCTTTTTCGAGTACCATGTCAGCAACTTGCACGTGACGCTCAGGTGGTTCATCAAATGTGGAGGATATAACTTCTGCGCGTACAGATCTTTGCATATCGGTAACTTCTTCAGGTCTTTCATCAATCAGTAAGACAATTAACTTTACTTCTGGATGATTTCTTGCAATACTATTAGCTATTTTCTGAAGTAAAACCGTTTTACCAGATTTCGGAGGTGAAACAATAAGTCCTCTTTGCCCTTTTCCAATAGGAGCTAGCAAATCTATGATTCGCATTGGATACTCAGCTCTGGTGGTTTCCAGAGTAAGTTTTTTATCTGGATATAATGGGGTTAGATTGTCAAAGATTGTCCTATCACGCATTACATCAGGGGAAACAAAGTTGATTGAATCAACTTTTAGCAATGCAAAAAAACGTTCCCCTTCTTTAGGTGGTCGAACATGACCGCGTATTGTATCTCCGGTTCTCATCCCAAATTTCTTTATTTGAGATGGTGAAACATAAATATCATCAGGAGATGGCAAATAATTATAATCGGCTGCTCTTAAGAATCCATAACCGTCACCAAGTACTTCTAAAACGCCCTCACCCAATGTTCCCTCGGATTGTTGATCACGTGATTGCTTTTGAGCTTGAACTTCAATAATCTTGAATATTAACTCCTGCTTGCGCAAATCACTATAATCTTCAATACCTAATGATTTGGCTATTCGAGTTAATTCAACAATCTTTTTTGACTTCAATTCAGCAATATTGATTACACCTGATGATTGGTGCATTTCTGATTGACCATGTGGCTGTGACCGCTCAGGATTCGGAGATCTATCCTGATAAGAAGGTCTATCATGATCATGTGAATTATGTGAATGTTGCTGAGATGTACGTCGAGGTGTACCCACACCCGATCTGGTGCTATTTCGCGGAGAACGCATTAGAAAACCAAAAAATGAAACAATGAAAGATTATGGAGAGGTTATTATTGAGGGAAAAAGAGACCTTTACCCGTGCCAGGCCAGTTTATATGTATAATTAAGCTGCTGACACAAAAATAGGTATTGGAAATGAAAAAGCAAGTCTTTTTTGAGGATAAGGGCCGATATTCAAGAAAAAAGGGCGTAAATACTGGCCAATTCATCTATACATTGAATAATCTCATCATGTGTGGTATACAAAGCAAATGATATCCTGGAAGTCGAAGAAACCTTGTAAAACTGCATCAATGGGTGAGCACAATGATGGCCAGCACGTATACAAATCCCTTTTTTATCAAGAATACTGGCAATATCGTGTGGGTGCACACCTTTCATTGTAAAAGACAAAGCTGATACATTTGAGCCATTATAGCCTAGTATTTGTAAAAAATCATAAGACTGAATTGCTTCAATGGCAGTTTTCATTAGTCCCTGCTCATGTAAAACTATGTCCTTTATTCCAATACCATTTATATAGTCTATTGATGCGCCTAATCCTATACATCCTTCGATATTAGGAGTACCAGCCTCAAATTTTGAAGGTAAGTCAGCAAAAGTAGTTTTTTCAAAGGTTACTTTCTTGATCATATCACCACCAGTTTGATATGGCGGCATTACTTCGAGTAATCTCTCTTTTCCATATAACACTCCTGTGCCTGAAGGACCATATATTTTATGTCCTGAGAAAACCAAGAAATCACAATCAAGATCTTGAACATTAATATGGAGATGTTGAATGCTCTGTGATGCATCAATCAGAATTGGAACATTATTATTATGTGCTATTTCAATACATTCCTTGATGGGATTCTCAACCCCGATTGCATTTGAAACCCACACCATTGAAACAAACTTTGTTTTAGAATTAAAATAACTTTTATAAGTATCTAAATCCAAAGTTCCATTTTCTGATATTGGTACAACTTTTATAATGCATCCTTTTTTTTCAGCTATTTGTTGCCAAGGAATAATATTTGCATGATGTTCCATTATTGTAAGGATAATTTCATCCCCTTGATGAAACATATATTCACCAAATGATGAAGCAACAAGGTTTATAGATTCAGTTGCTCCCTTTGTAAACACAATTTCAGTAATAGACCTAGCATTGATAAAACACCGCACTTTTTCTCGTGTTTGTTCGAATGCTTCTGTAGACAGTTGGCTTAGAGAATATACTCCCCTATGTACATTCGCATTATTTGTTGCATAATGATGGCTAATTGCATCGATTACTACTTGAGGTTTTTGTGTTGTTGCGGCATTATCTAAATAGATAAGGGGTGCTCCTTCACGTTCAATATTGAGAATTGGAAAATCTGATCTCCACGGATGTTGAAAATGAGCAGGCATTTATTGACCCTTATTCTTCAATAATGCATTACCTTCAAAATGATCTTTGAGTGGTTCATAGGATAAATACTGAATGACTTCCCCAATAAATGCTTCAGTAAGTAAATTCAAAGCAACACTTCTTGAAATTCCTCGCGAACGAAGATAATTTAAAGCTTCTTCATCAACAGATCCGGTAGTTGCTCCATGCGAACACTTAACATCATCAGCAAATATCTCGAGTTGTGGTTTAGTGTTTATAGTTGCTGTAGGACTTAATAACAATGTTCTATTTGATTGATATGCATTGGTCTTTTGAGCATCCTTTTGAACATATATTTTTCCATTGAAGACGGCTGTTGAGTTATCCGAAAGTACATGCTTAAACAACTCATTACTTTCACAATGAGGGGCTATGTGATCAACTATTGTGTGATTATCAATAAGGGATTTTTTATCACCAGATACAACTCCATAAATGTTATATGTTGCTTGTTTGTCCAACAAAGAACCGGTAATTGTGTTTCTGACAGTATTAGAATCACTTACTATAACATGATCTTGTACAATAGCATGTGAATAGACAGTTGAATGACAGTTATATACTTGTGCAATTGTTCCTAGATCTTGTTCTATAATTACATGATGCAATGTTGAACCTTCTTCAGCTACTATAGTGACAGATGAGTTTATTAAAGCGTCTTGTACATCATCGGCATGAAAAGATTCAATAATCAATGCTTTTGCATTACTTTGAAGATTAATAGATATCGTAGGTGAAACTAGAATAGGATTTTCAGTTTCATTTGAAATAATATGCAAGATATGAACTGGGATATCACTTTTATATTCTTCAGTAAATCTTACGTATAATTCTTCAAATGATACAATCCTATTTAGATGCGGAAACGGATTTTTAGTGGGATCATCTATTACAGCATTTTTCCTTTTTTGAATATTTATCTCAAGTCCAGGAATGCTAGATATGTCATTTAGATTAATAGGATATCCATTAACCATAATGATATGAATTGCATCTGGGAAATATGGTACAAACGATGAAGCTTGGAATGTTTTAGAAACTTTGAATTCCTGTACATATTTCTTTTGCACTATCTTAGTCAATGGAAAATATTTCCATTCTTCATGTTTAGGCAAAGGAAGACCATATTCTTGCAAGTAACATAACGAGCTATTGAAATGTGAATCGTTTAACTCAGATTCAGATATTCCAATCTCGTGTAGTTGTTCTTTAAATGCATGAAATGTTGATAAATCAAGCGTGTTCATAATTAACTTGCTACTGTTTCTTTTATCCAATCATAACCTTTAGCTTCAAGATCAAGAGCTAATTCCTTATCACCTGTCTTCACAATTTTACCTTTGTATAATACATGTACATAATCTGGTACGATGTAATTCAATAATCTCTGATAATGTGTGATAACTATGGTTGAATTACTTTTAGTACGAAGTGCATTAACGCCATTTGCAACAATTCTTAATGCATCTATATCAAGTCCTGAGTCCGTTTCATCCAATATAGAAAGCAACGGTTCTAACATTGCCATTTGGAATATTTCATTTCTCTTTTTTTCACCACCAGAAAAACCTTCATTTAATGATCTTTGAAGAAATGATGAATCAAGTTCTACCAATGATGCTTTTTCTTTCATCAATGACAGAAAATCCATAGCATCAAGAGTTTCTTGGTTTCTATACTTTCTTATTTCATTCAATGCAGTTTTCAGAAAATTAGCAGTAGATACTCCTGGTATCTCAACTGGGTATTGGAATGCAAGAAATAATCCCTCACCTGCTCTCTCTTCAGGGGCTAATTCCAATACGTTCTTTCCATTGAATTCTATTGTACCCTCAGTGATTGTATAATCTTCTCTACCTGCGAGAATTGATGCAAGTGTCGATTTACCTGATCCATTAGGACCCATGATAGCATGAATCTCTCCAGGATTAACAGATAAGTTTATACCTCTAAGAATGGGTTTATCATCTATCTGAGCGTGTAAATTTGAAATGTTCAACATGGTGTAAAAATTATAAGTGAAATAAATCTCTTGAATTATCCTACGCTACCTTCCAAGCTAACTGCAAGCAATCTCTGTGCTTCGACTGCGAATTCCATAGGAAGTTGATTCATAACTTCTTTGCAATATCCATTAACAATTAATGCGACTGCTTCTTCGGTTGATATTCCTCGTTGATTACAATAGAATAGTACATCTTCTCCAATCTTTGAAGTTGTTGCTTCATGTTCTACAGTTGAGGTATCATTTGAAACCTCTATATATGGGAATGTATGAGCGCCACAAGTGGAACCTATAAGAAGTGAATCACATTGTGAAAAGTTTTTTGAGCCACTAGCAGTTTTTTGAACTTTTACTAATCCTCGATAACTATTATTTGAAACACCTGCAGAAATACCTTTTGAGACTATTCTGCTTTTTGTATTCTTACCGATATGAATCATTTTCGTACCGGTATCTGCTTGTTGATGATTATTTGTGACTGCTACTGAATAAAATTCCCCAATTGAATTATCTCCCATTAGGATAACTGAGGGATATTTCCAAGTTATCGCTGAACCGGTTTCTACTTGAGTCCATGATATTTTGGAATTTCTTCCTTTGCAAATACCTCTTTTAGTCACAAAATTGTAAATACCACCTTTCCCGTCTTTATCTCCAGGATACCAATTCTGAACGGTTGAATACTTTACTTCAGCTTGTTCGAGTGCGACTATCTCAACTACAGCGGCGTGTAATTGATTCTCATCCCTCATAGGAGCTGTACATCCTTCTAGATAACTTACATAACTAGATTCTTCAGCAATAATAAGTGTACGTTCAAATTGTCCAGTATCTTTTGCATTTATTCTGAAGTAAGTAGACAACTCCATTGGGCATCGAATGCCTTTTGGTATAAAGCAGAAAGAACCATCAGTAAAAACTGCGCTATTCAATGCTGTATAATAATTATCAGAAGGCGGAACAACGCTTCCAAGATAAGCTTTTACCAAATCAGGATGCTCTTGTATTGCTTCGCTCATAGAACAAAAAATGATACCAAGTGAAGCTAGTTTATCTTTAAAAGTTGTTGCTACTGAAACACTATCCAGCACAGCATCTACTGCAATCCCAGTTAGTCTTTCTTGCTCGGCAAGAGATATTCCTAATTTCTTGAATGTTTCAAGTAATTCTGGATCTACTTCATCAAGAGATGAAGGTGCAATTTTCTTTTTAGGTGCGGCATAGTAACTAATATCATTGAAATCAATGTCTGGATATGAAACATTTGGCCACTTCGGCTCTTTCATATGTTTCCATTTTTCGTAGGCTGCCAAACGCCATTCTAACATCCATGAGGGTTCATTTTTTTTGGATGAAATCAATCGGATGCTATCTTCATTCAGACCTTTTGGCGCAATCTCTTGATCTATTTCGGATACGAAACCGTATTTATAATCACTGGAAACAATCTCTTCCAATATATCTTGTTGTTGCTCAGTCTCTTGATTTTTCATTACTCTTGTATAGTAATAGTGTCAGAAATTGTATGGTAAACAGGAGAGTGTATGAAATCCTGTATAGTGGTTGAAGACAACATTTCATCCATTTTTTTCTGAATGATTGTCATAGGATCTTTAATTGTACATTGAGTGTACACCGTACAACCACATTCTTGATCTTCAAATTCATCTGCTGAAACACACTCAATCAATTGAGATGGCTTTCCTTCAATAGCAGTAATAACATCAGATAAACTTATTGAGGAAGGACTTCTTTGTAAGAGATATCCACCTTGGGCACCCTGTATAGATTGTGTCAAACCAGATTTTCCAAGAACATGCAATACTTTCGCGATAGTCTCAAAAGATAATCCTAGTGAATCAGCTATTTCTTTTGCTGAAACCAATCCACCATTCTTATTTGCTATAAATTGCAAGGAAAGCAATGCATATTCTGTTTTTTTGGTAAATCTCAGCATAAATAGTCATTATGAGTAAGAAACAGGTACAAATATACGACTATTTATACCATATATTGCTTAATTGGTCAGATTTAATTGTTAAATGAGATATAAAGTTCCTTTTGGCTCTGATTTAAAACAAGTCGTATTGAACACTATCCCCAGAATGGATTGTAACAACATGATCTTCCCGACTACAATTCAAAAATCCCTCTTGAGTTAAACCCTGAACAGTATATTCCATTTCTGATTGCACATGTAAAATCTTCTTTCCTGTGAGATTCAATGCAGAAACCCACTTTTCTATAGAGCCACGTTCATCTTGAGCAATAAACCAAAGAAATTTCTTTATAAATAAATCATACATGTCATTGAGATTGAGTGGATTGCTCATAATATGAGCAATCGACATTGAATATGCATATTCACTTATGTGAAATGGGTTTGAATTAACATTGATACCTATTCCAGTAATGATTGACGAAAGTTGATTTCCCATATATTCAACTTCAATCAATGAGCCTGATATTTTGCCAATATTATTGTTAAATCGTACATAGACATCATTTGGGTATTTAAGAGCTATATCTGCTTCCTTCGGGAGAATTTCCAATAAAAAAGCTTGAACAGCTAAAGCTGCACAAGCTTGATACATTAGAGGTTGTTTTATTGTATATGGGGAAGATTTAATAGCATAGGTAAATAGTATATCTGTACCAATGCCGGATTCCCACATATGTCCATTTCTACCTCTACCAGATGTTTGTTCATCAGCAGTTACAATGACTTCATCATGTGATTTCAACAACTCTTTAGCTACTGAATTTGTAGAATCTACGATGTCATAATGAAATGACTTCATGTCATGGACAACCAAAAGCTGATTTATTTTTTAAAGCTGCTGTATTTTTGGGATCTCTTTTTAATGCTTCGCTATACGCTTTGCATGCATTATCTTTTTTATCTAGCTTTTGATATGCAAAACCGAGATACACATAAGGTATGGCAGATTTATCATTTATTTCTAACCATGCATTTGCATATTTAATAACAGATTGAGGATCTGACTCCAAGGATATTCTACACATTGCTTCGAAAGCTAATTCCGACTCTTTCATCACTGAAGTGTTACCGGGATTTGCTATGAGTGATTGCTGTGCTAAATCCACTGCAGTACTTAAATATTTCTTTGCTGAATCTGATTTTTTTAAGGCATTAAATGTATTACCGATATATACTCGACCAGAGATAGAGTTACCATCTAATGAAAGATACTCTTTCAAACTTGTTAAGGCAGAGTCATATTTTTGGGCTTGAAAATAACAAGAGCCTATAAAATACCTTGATTTTACACTATTGCTATCCTCACAATCTGCTATTCTTTTTCTAAATACAGCAATAGCTTCATCATATTTTTTCATGGTTTGAAGTAGATTCGCAAATCTAAATGCAGTATTACACTTTTTTTCAATTCCATTTATGGATTTATAAAAAGCATCAATTGCAGTTACTGTGTCTTTTGAAAAGAAAGCCGCATACCCCATTCTTTCAAAATCAGTTTGATTCAAAGAAGGCAATGTTTTGTATAAACTGATTGATTCTTGAAACTTCTTGATTTCGAAATATGCATGTGCAAGCATTGCATTTGCTTTGCCGGTTATTGAATCTATCTTAGTTCTCACTAGCTCTAAATGTATGGCTGCTGAATCATATTTTCTGGAATTATACCAAGATTGTGCGGCATACCATCTTCCAAGCCAACCTTCTGGACGCAATATTGCATAACGATTAAAAGATGCTCCTGCTTCTTGAAATTTTGAAGCAAGAAAGAAGATTTTTCCTTGCTCATAGAATGCAGTTGCATTTTTGGGATCTGCTTTTGTAATCTCATTCCATGTATTTAATGATCTACGGAAATATTCATTTGACAATTGTTGATCTATTTCAAGATTGCCAAGTTTATAATATGAAGATGCTAACTTAATTTTAGCATTTAGGATTGCTTTTTGCGTTAGTTGATTCCCATCAGTTGCAAGTGCAGCTTCATAATTGTCTTTTGCCAATTCAAATACTTTCTTTGCAAAATACAAATCACCAAGTCCTATATATACTTGCGCATTCTTATCATCAAGTTCTCTTGCAAGAAGAAGATTATATTCTGCCTGTAAAACAGAATCGGCAGCAATATAAATATTGGATAGTGTAACATAGTTCTCAGGATCTTTATCCATTTTTTTCTTTTTTAATAAACCATTCATAACGGATAATGCCATAGATGTTCTATCTGCTTTGGATAAAGCCATTGCATATTCTCTATTCAAGATTGGAGAATCATCATCATTATCCATTGCAATTGCCAGTACAGATACTGCTGAATCTGGCAACTCCATTTCCATGTATACATCTGCTGCCAACATGAGAATCATATTGTCTTTACGATTTTGATTTACGATTTCAGGGGTATAGCGCAAAGCTTCCACAAATTCTTTGTCATCTATGGCTTTTTTGAATTGATCGAGTGTGCTTTGTGCAAATAGTGAATCACCAATTAACAACAAAGCAATCAAAATAAACGAACGCATAAATTATAGACCTTAATTAATATAATATTATCTCAATTTAAATGATATCGGTACTGATAGCCA
>RGCF01000371.1 GCA_009919265.1 Bacteroidota bacterium
GTTGTTGAAAGGGTTTTATAATAACAGGAGCTTCGACCGGTGCAGTCGCAAGATATCTCTCAATCTGACTCTTTAATGCAAAGTTTTGACGAAGGTTGGAAGCATCTAAGTGGCGGCCTCTCACAACAGGATGAACTCCAGGATTGCGTGCGAGCCATTCTAAGATAGATTCCTCATCGTATGTCATTCCCATATCATCCATAACAGGCTTCTTCATAAGACTCAGCGAAATAGGGCATTCAAACTCTGGAGGGTAGGACATGACGAAAGGTATACTATACAACTATGGATCCAGGCCGTCAATTTTTTTTGCGAACTTAAGCACGGATGTATATATGAAAGAAGAATGGAAGAGTGTAAACATCCGGATTGTTCATCGTGTGATAGCATGTGCGAATGTTTGTGCGACACATGCCAGGCGAATTACGAAACGAAATGGACAGAAATGGTTATACAAGAGAATTTATGTGATCTGTGCGGAGTTCCTAAACATAGAACAATAGCATCTTTATTTAAATTTCAATACATTCATTTCTTTCAAGCCTGTGCGTCTTGTGTATCGAGTATGAATTCCTGTTTAGCCGCGGCAAATCTCTGTGAGACATGTCGTGAGCCACTTGTGTCGGGAAAGTGTTTTAAATGTATATGTCTAGAAACAGAAAGCTGTGAATGTAGGCAATGTGCCCTTAAGAGTGATACTTTGCCACAGAGCGACGGGGGCGCTCGGTGACGGTAGGTGCGACCGCCTGCTTAGAGCGTGTAACAATCTTATCCTGAACACCACATGCTTTCTTAAGCTCTAAGAGTGCCTTTGCAGCCTCCATCTCGGATACAGTAAAGATGGAATAGGTCTGGGAACGGGTTTTCATTCTATAGCATAGTATATATTGGTCTTTATACCCCTTTAAAATTTTTGTAGTATTTTTGGAAATATACCAATAATGAGAATAACGAGAAGAATAGTCATTATATGATAATCGGCCTTGCTCATATTTGTGTGAAAAACGACGTAGGATTCTATTTTATCTAAGATTCCCCAAACGGCATGCCAGTAGACCACAATGACTGTGATCATAAATAGGAGAAAAAACGCGTGTTCTTCTAATTGACCTATGTTTTTTACCATACTATGTATATAGAATATTATACCGTTTGCCGGTAGGACTCAAAGGCTTGTTATATTCTATATGTAGAGAACACATGTCATCCAATACAAAATTGTTTCGTGTGAATGTGCCATTACATTTTGTAATACCCTCTGTATATATAGAGAAAGGGCCGAAAGATGTTGCCTTAGCCTTACGGTTGGGTGCGGATGCTCTTACATATGTTCAAAAGAAGGGAGCCGATGCGATGCGTCAAGAAACGCATGCGGAAGTTATGGAGCAGGCCACCCGGGATTTTGAAGAAGTTATGAGGGATGCGGCCAAACAGCAGGAAGCTGTGGTGTGTAAGTTGAAGCAGGAGAAACAAAAGGCAGAAGAGGCGATGCGTGTTGCGCAGATTCGGTTAGAAGCGCTTGAGGTGGGGGTATCGGACATACGTTCTCAGTTACAAAAGGAGATGAAGGAATCATCATCCGATTTGATTGCGGCGAAAGATGAGCAGATTGTGCGTCTTCAACAGGCCCTGGACAAGGCGATGGATGGGGTTGGAAAGCGTGTGGAATCGTTACAGCAATCTATGACGAAGACATTATCCTCCTCCAAAGAAAAGGGGGCGTTGGGGGAGACTTTTATGGAGGGGCATTTGAAGCGCGCATACGATTGTGATATTCAAGTGGTGAGTAAGGGATCTGAGACGGCAGATATACGTATGAATAGAACAGCTGGTTCCTATTTTTGGGAAATTAAGAATTATTCGCGTATTGTTTCTACAGAGGAGGTAAATAAGTTTCGCAGGGATTTGCGTCTACATCCAGATGTGAAGGGGGGTATATTAGTGAGTCTGAGGCAAGGGATTGTGGGAAAATCGCGAGGAGGAGATATAGATGTGGAATTCTTAGATGATGGACGTTTTATATTATTTATGTGTAATTTCATGCATCATGATGACCCTGTCTTTTATTTACAGACATTGCGCCCTTTTTTTGATACGATTGAGACCATGACGAAGCCTATAAAAGACGACGCGGAGGCTATTAGGACTCTTGAAACAAAGGCGGTCTTGATAAGCAATTTGTTGAGGAGTCATGCGGTCTCTGTTACAAAGCATAAGAATTCGCTAGTGGGGCACAAAAAGCGGACGGATGCCATGTTTACAGAGTTTAATAGCTATGTGTTGGAGGCGGAGGCGCAAATACAGACAGTATTGCGTGTAGCGATGGGGTCCGAGGAGGCTACCACAGAAGTCTTGACGGAGACGGAGACGTTTCTCCCGTCATTTGTATTTAGAAAGGAGAGACTTTCGGATTGTGTGGATGACAAGATGAGAGAATATGTAAAATGGCTACTGACAGCGTATGAGGTGAGGGAAGGTGCGCAACTAGAGATTAAGGATCTTATTGAGAAGGCGAAAAAGGATGGATATTCTGAAAAGTGGGTTCGTGGGGCGCGAGAAGATATATTTCAAGAGACTGCCTGGGCGAAAGGGTCGCGATACATACAGGGGCTTGTTTTAAAAATTGAATCAATATCGTTGGGTGTGTAATGTATACGAGATGCAGATCC
>RGCF01000372.1 GCA_009919265.1 Bacteroidota bacterium
CTATAATTCACAAAATAACTACTGGTAACACTGAGACCTTTTGCCCATGAATCAGTATAGTTCATACCTAGTCCATGTGACTGCGTAATTCCATCGCTTTGATTGACCATGAAATCACCGGCACCACTGCCACCTCCGCCACCGCCCATCCAGCGCATGCCACGCATGCCACCTCCGCCCATTCCACCACTAAATGCGCGCATCATTGATCCCATGCGCTGCATCATTGGATTGCCACCACCACCAATCACACCAAGAATATCTTGAATCGAAAAATTCTGTTGATTGATATTGTTAGACATTCCGATGATGGAAATTCTACTGTCTTTATTAAAGATATTGACCGTACCACCACCGGTATAACGATCTTGATCGCCATAGCCGGCATAGAGTTTTCCGAATTGACCATTTTTCTTATCGGCTTTCATCACGATATTGAGTGTCTTTGTTCGGTCACCATCATCAAAACGAGTAAATGCTGCTTGATCACTCATCGCATCAAATGATTGCACTTTGTCAATAACTTCCGCAGGAAGATTTTTAAGTGCCGCAGCAGGATCGCTTCCAAAGAATGGCTTTCCATCTACAAGAACTCGTCGCACTTGTTCGCCTTGTGCTTTGACTGAACCTGATGCATCCACTTCCATTCCGGGTAATTTTCGTACCAAGTCTTCTGCTGAAGCATTTTTGTCTGTCTTGAATGCATCTGCAGAAAATTCCGTTGTGTCTCCTTTCATTTCAATGCGCGTTGCAACTGCAGTGACTTCCACTTCATCGGTGAGATATCCTGATTCTCCCAATCTGATTGTTCCGATTTTTACGGTATCCTTTCCTGCGGTAATCGTAATTGACTTTGCATATTTCGCATAGCCGATGGATTGCACGCTGAGAGTATATGTTCCTGGTGAGACATTTTTAATGAGGAAAATTCCGGATCGTTCACTTACGCCACCTGCGACAGGTTTGCTTTCTCCATCTTTCAAAAGAGCAGCACGCACTCCGGGAATTGGTGATTTCGATGAGCTGTCAATCACGATGCCGCGGATGACAGAATTCTGTGAGTAAACTGAAATGCTTGTAACAATGAAAATCAAACAGAAAATGAGCTTTCGAACAATCATGATGAACTTCAAATTTTAAATGAAACGATTAAGTATAAACGAATAACGCCAAAATATAGTGGAAAGTTGCCTGTTTGATACAAAAAAGCCGTCTCAGGGACGGCTTTTCTTCACAGTTTGTGAAATATGTCTTTATGTATGCCTGTTGTTCTGAGTATGATGTCTTGCGACACGCCCTCGGCTTTCAATCTCGCCGCAATGGCTTCTTGTATATTCTTTGGCTCATAATTCTTTTCAAGCAATCGTTCGATGTCGGCTGATTGATCATGTTTTTTTGAACCATGTCCTTTCAAGATTGATTGAACTGAATGCCCTGCCTTGCTGAGCCCTTTTGGATCATCACTTTGAGGCTTTTCCTTTTTTTGCGAAGGATAAGGATGCTCACCTGCTTGAAATTGAGGAGTTTTTTTGAATGCCTCTTCTACGGACATAGATTTGATGGTATCTTTCCCAACGATTTTCTTGATTTGTCTGAAAACATCTTGTTGATCATTCGAACAAAAGGAAATCGCAACTCCCGTCAATCCAGCTCTGCCTGTTCTTCCAATACGATGTACATATGTTTCAGCAGCATCCGGTAAATCATAATTCACCACATAAGGCAATTGTTCAACATCGATTCCACGAGCGGCGATGTCAGTAGCCACGAGTACTCGAGAACGTTTTTCCTTGAATCGATTAAGCGCGCGCAATCGTGAAGATTGCGTTTTATCTCCATGGATTACTTCACTGGGTACTCCTTCTTTATTCAAATCGCGAGCTATGCGATCGGCGCCATGTTTTGTTCTTGAGAACACAAGCACGGAAGTCATCGGCAATGTATCCATCAATCGAAGAAGCAAATCAATTTTCTTTTTTCTGTCAACAAAATATACCAACTGTTCCACAGGCTTTGCACTTGAGGAGACAGGATCAACAGCAATGCGCTTGGCATTATTGAGCATGTCATTTGCGAGCCGCTCAATTTCTTGTGGCATTGTTGCACTAAATAGGAGAGATTGTCTTTTGCTTGGAAGAGTATCAATGATGCTACGAATATCATGGATGAATCCCATATCCAACATGTGATCTGCTTCATCCAGTACAACGATTGAGACTGAACTGAGTGAAACAATTCTTTGATTCATCAAGTCGAGCAGTCTACCCGGTGTTGCAACCAAAATATCTACACCATTGCGAAGTGCTTGTTGCTGTTTGCTTTGAGCAACTCCACCGTAAATGACGGTATTTGTCATTCCGGTAAATTTTCCATAAGCGGTGAAACTATCACCAATCTGTTGTGCAAGTTCTCTCGTGGGAGATAGAATCAATGCACGAATGGGTTTTTTTCTGCCTTTATGTTTATTGTCTTGTCTGACTTCTTTGTTGATTATTGGTTCTGAAGAAAGCAATTCCAAAATCGGCAAAGCAAATGCCGCTGTTTTTCCCGTACCCGTCTGAGCGCATCCGATGATGTCGCTACCCTGTAAAATTGAGGGAATGGCTTCCGCCTGAATGGGTGTCGGCACGGAATATCCCTCTGCCTTGAG
>RGCF01000373.1 GCA_009919265.1 Bacteroidota bacterium
TTGCGTGATATATACAACCAGGACCTCCGGCTCTGAAGTTGGTGCATGCGGGAAAAAAGGTGCGGGGATTGGAAACGGGGGATTCCGGCTATAAATCGCGGAAAGATGCGTCGGAGGCGAAAGTGGAACAGCTCTTAGCAAAAGATACATTTGCTGATGCGGCAAAATGGTTGGGTGTATTCAAGGGGCATACGAAAAAATCGGATCTGGCGGATGCGTTTTGTATGTGCTGGGACAAGATACAAGGTGGAAAATAATAAATGTGCTAAAATAGAAAGAATGTCTATGAATAGTCTATCAAGATTATTAAAAGGATTTCGTATAGGAAATTCTCCTGGCTCTTTTAGTCCAGGAAATAGATATGGGAAGAATCTTGCGTCTTATGCAGGAACACAGAACAAAACCAAAAGGGCTACATATGCTAAAAAGGCTAAAAAGGCTAAACGTAAGAGTTCTACAAGAAGAGCAAAAACAGTCAAAGGACTTGGAATGAATGTGGAAAGAACACAGAAAAGAGCAAAGACCCAAAAGAAAAGGGAAGGTCTTCTGACTCTTCCTAGTACTGCCAATATATCTTCATATCTTGCGAGTGGATATAAGGTTGAACGTGAGCTGCGTGGAAAGATCATGCTAAAACCACCCCCTGCAGCTACAGCTCTTAGCCGTAGAAGTAGTAGAAGGCGTAATAAAGGTACAAGTAGGGCTCAGAATCGCATAAATCGAGCCCGGGCTGAGCTCATGTTTAAGTATCGTAGTAAAATGTATCCCAAAAAATAACACTCCCATTTTATTAGAGATGGAAAACTTAATCAAAGGTATGTCAGAGCTAGGACTTACCAAGAAATCGCGAAGTAGTTCCTATAGCAATAGTTCCGGAGAAAAACGGCGGAAAACAATGCTAAAAAGTGCCCGTAGCAGAACACGAAAAATGAATACAGTTACGATAAGTGTGCCACCAAGACAAAGCACACGATATACTTGGAATAAGATACTGCCTTATATACGTGATGGATATAAGTTTCGCAAAATCGTCCTAAACAAACCTGTCGAGTAAAGATTTAAAGATACAATGAAATATTCTATAAGATGAGTTTTACCATTTATGTAATATTTCATAAATTTCTGGTCCCAGAATGTTATGAAACATTATCCGGCGAAGACATTGCGAAACATCTCCTGTTTATGGCAGTAAATACGACAATTCCAAAAGAAGTTCCCGAAGCTCTCGCAGCGCATGTCATCCGAGAACGGGAACTCCCTTGGTATAATCCTTTCCTGCAATACAACAAATTTTGCGAATCCAGCGCCTTTTTTCATGTCTGGAAAAATCCGCATCTCATGGCGACTCCATATATCGGTTTCTTACACTACGATATGATCCTGAAAAAAGAGGCACTGGAATTCTTGGAAAAGGAAATTGCCGCTGCCACGGAGCCTCTTCTTTTCACACAGGCAACTCTGGATGCGCGCCCGCATCTTACGCAAATCATTGGAATCAAAGGGTGGGAAGAATTCGTGTATCTATATAACAGTATATTCAAAACACATCACACACTCCAAGAAATTCTTGACACGGAGATTCCTTTGTATCATTCATTTATTCTTCATGTAAAAACATTTGATCGCATGATGTTTTTTGCGGAACAAGCTATACCCTATATGTTTGAAATGCTACATTGTAATACGAAGCATCTACCTTTCATGCTGGAACGCCTACATGCAATCTTTTTGGCTTTAGACCGCTTAGACACACATACGCGATGGATTCCTCTACCCGGCGTGATTCACGCGGATCGTCTGAAAGATGCGTGGAAGAAAGATGCGCTTTAAAACCATCTAAAAAGAACGAATGAAAACGAAGAAGATGGATCGCCCTGTGACTGTTCATGAGATGGAATCTATGGCGATTGGCCTAGATGGCCCGGATTTCACAAAAGAGCTAGGGAATGTGATTGATATACCCGATGCAAATGATTCGATGGGGTTTGGCATGTTGGCGAATCCTGGAAAACAGCGTGGAACGAATACTTTTACAGTTCCAGAGCCTACGGCATCGAGCGGGCTTGCGGAAGTTGAAATTGGAGGCCTTGATACGTTGGAGCCTATTACATTAAATCTCGGGGGTGGAGGATTATCCGCGACACAGCCCATTGAAATTCAGTTCTCAAAGGCCGAAGAGGAGAAAACGGGCGGTGGTCTCTTTGCAAATATGCAGACATCTACTGCCCCCGGATTCAGTTTATCTGCCGCCCCCACCCCCCGTATGGATCCTGAGAAGGAGCGGAAGGAGAAGAATGAGGTCTTGAATAAGCTACAGCGGCTTGAGCAGAAGGGATTTCCAGTGAGCAAGCGTTATACGATGGACAATAGTCTGGAGGAGATGAACCAGGAGTTCAATCGCCTAGTGGATGCGCGGAACTTGGAGGCATCTCTTCGTTTCCAGCGCCAGGCGCTCATGTCCGTGGTGACGGGTCTGGAGTGGGCGAATAGTCGGTTTGATCCGTTTGATGTGAAACTGGACGGATGGTCTGAGGCAGTCCATGAGAATGTGGAGGATTTTGACGAGATCTTTGAGGAGCTCTATGACAAGTATAAGGAGCGCGGGAAAATGCCTCCCGAGGCCCGCCTCGTCATGGCATT
>RGCF01000374.1 GCA_009919265.1 Bacteroidota bacterium
TTATGTATTCGTATATATCAAGTAGATAGTTTAATTTAGATAATAATATAATGTTTGAATATATCCAGTTTTATACGAAAAATCTCTCGAACTTTACGCTATTGCTTATTGTCGGTGTCGTCATTGCAATATTAGATATTACAATTCGCAACGTTGTCAAGGATGTTTATCTAAATGTTCGAGAGAATATGGCGGGCAAAAGAGCTGGGAAAGAAGGGTTAAAGAACAAAACTGATGACAATAAAAGCGGCGGCAGCGGCGGCAGTGGCAGTGGCGGCGGCAGTGGCAGTGGCAGTGGCAGTGGCAGTGGCAGTGGCGACGCAAGCGGATGCCCGAAAACCTGTAATGAAGTCGAAGCACTACGAACAAAATTAACCGGGCTCATTGAAAACGCGGCTAGACTTCAACAAAACATTCAAACGAATAACACAACCATAGCACGACAACATTTTCTTATTCAACAAATGCAGAAGAGTGTCCAAAAGTTAGTCGAAAAATCCAAATAAATAATAGGATAGTAAAGCAAAGAGCATAATGATGACATATAATCCTTTTATTCACAATGACACTGTTGGTGGAAAAGGCGACACGATAAATGAAGTATTTAGGCCAAATATAATACAATTTGTAAATGATAATCAAACACATCCAGTTGTAAAGTATAAAGGATTTATTGTTGCTTTTATCCTCGTAATATGCGGATTATTCATTTTACTATTGTTTAATCACGAGAGAATACTCGACCATCCTCTTCTTGCCAATTTATTTATTCCTGTTTCGGAATTGAGAACAGTTTCTGCTTCAAACAAGTTAAACGATGATGACCGTATTTATGGTTATGATTATATTGATTACAGTAGTGATGCTGCAATCTTTCGTGAAGCGATTGAAGGTATGACCGCCGCGTCTCAGGACACGGGCTCGGGCTCGATGTCAAGAGCCGACCGCGAAAATATCGAAAAATCGAGGAAGACGCCGTGTGATACAGATTGCACGAATTATGTAGAACTAAAAGGAAAAATAAATAACTTATCAAAATACGTAAATGCAGTGAAAGAACAAACAGAACAAGTGAAACAGACCGGTGATAAAATACAGGAATTAGGACAACAGATTGAAGACTTGAATAAGTCATTGTCTCCGGGAGGGCAAGTGAATATAAATGTTGAATAACGACAATGATTATTTTTATTCTAAGGAATACATAGTAGAGTATTAAAAATGCCTGGATATCTAGGTGAGTCATATGATTATTGGAAAAGTATCAGACAACCCGAAGAAATGGGGATGTCACCCGGATTTTCTCTCGGTGCATTAGCGACAAATGTAGATGGTCTGCTCTCGTATGTCGAAGTTCTTATTTCAGGAACAGGGCCAGCGAGTTCTACTGGAAAACCTCTCGGAAATAAATTCTTCGTAGAGACAACCGGAAAGTGTAGTGAAACGACACTTGAGAAATGGAAAAAAGAACGCGAAGAAGATGCAGCGTGGGAAACCGCGTATAAGGAGGTGGATTATAAAGTCGGGGCAAAAAAAATCACGGAGGACGAAGCTGTAAAAATGAAAAACGCATTGAACGAAGAGAAAGCGAAACGCGATGCTGGACGAGACAAAGAAAAGAAGAAGGTGAACCGCTTTATGTATGTGAATAATATCCCGGATGGTTCCGTTCCATTTCTCGCTGACGCTGGAGACGGGCGTGGGTTTCAATCTCTAAGGGGTCTTATTCCTGGTGCTCTTGGAAATTTAGCTGCTTTGAACCCGGTTCAATTATTTAACGGATTTACTGCTGGGACTTATCCGGACTGCGCTGAAATTACATTGGAAACAATCAACAATGAAAATGTGTCTAGTAGTGAAACGCGGCATGTAGCATTAATCGATATTGTGGAATTGAACCCGTGTTCATTAAAAGGGCGGGTGAATCCTGCTACTGGAAAGCGATGTAAGCTTCCGGAATCGTTCAATGCAATGAACGGACGCGTTTCTGCTGAAACCGAAAAAGAAAACCCAAGTGTTATATATGAAGTTGGCACTTTAGCGGGTTCATCTGGAGTTGCATATCAAACATCTCACCGTAGTCCATTAAGCTATAATATGGAGAAATCGTCCGGAAAGAGCGAACTATCGTATGATTCATTTCATCGGAAAGGCGCACCGACAGGTCATACTATGAATGCCAGAGAAGTGATGGCGAAACATGATGCCAATGCTTCGTCGTTTTACGACAAACCAATACCGTCGTCGATGTCGTCGTCGTCGTCGTCGTCGGTGGTAGACATGCAAAACGAAGAAGGGATGAGTATTGGGTCGGTTTATGATGATATGATAAACAAATTATCTTCTTTATTTGAACGAAGCGAACTTGCGCGAGGAGAAGACCTTTCTACACTGCAGGGTGATACTGCTTCGCAAGTCTATTATTATGGCATTACCGCTGTTTTATTATACATTTTTTATAGAATTCTTTATAAAAAGAGACGATGAACCGTTCCGTTCGGTTCCGTTCCGTTCCTTATGAAAATATACGATTTCATAATGAACTATTTTTGATATTATTATATACTTTATTTGCGTAATGTCTGGTGACGATTGCGGCGTTTGTGATGACGGTGCGTTGTTGCTTTCCGGTTTGAAGAA
>RGCF01000375.1 GCA_009919265.1 Bacteroidota bacterium
TGAGTAAAAAGACGAGAGGGGTCTATAGAAATAACGAAGACCTCCGTAGAGTTCTTTACGAACATCCATCCATCTCATTACTATTTCCATCAATGCGCAGAATGATTGTGCACCTGTTAACTTCCTTGGCCCCATAGCTAATGAGTATTCCGTCAAGTCAAAATGATTTTCATTATGAAATCTAGCCAATATATTCCCTAATTGTTCCAATTTCATTCTATGTCCTTTTACAGTACTCACAATAGAGCAAGCAGCTCCAGGACCAGGAGGTTTTCCTTCTGCATTATTTGCATTATTTGTCTTAAACATAATTGTATTTTCCCATGGAACCATGAAACCATATGGATTTGCAGAAACCTTTGAATTAGCAACGGCTCTAACAACTGGATCCGTCTTAGATTCACTAAATATCTTTACGACAGATGCAGGACAAGAAATAGATCCAGCACAAATATAAATAGGAACGCCTGTATCTAAATCTAAATATCTTGAAATTGTTGTTGAACCCTCTGTCTTATATTGTTCAGAACCACCTTCAGAAGCCATTGATACCGCTTGTTCTAATAAAGCCACTTGTTCAGGACCCTTTAAGAAAGAATCCCAAATATATTCTTTTGCAACTCTTTTTAAATCTCTAATTGCACCTGGAACTAATTCTTCTGATCTTGTTATAATAGAGCCATTTGTATTTTTTATTTCTATTTTACGTGTTAAAGCTATACCCCACCATTGTAATTTTTTCAGGCATATTTCAATAAGTTCTTTTTTCTGTGTATCTCCCTCTAAATATGCATATAAGGCATCTGTAAGATCACTCGATATTGATTCTTCTATTACATACCCATCTTTACACCATGTATGTATCCATTCGGTAGATTTTATCCAGAAATTTTTTGCTAATTCAATGGAAGAATCCTTTGCAACCTCTATTACAGGCTTTTGACCTGGTACTACTTTTGCTCTTGTACCAGGAATAACTGCAGTCATCTCAGGCATATAGAAATCACGCTTCATTGGATAACGACCATATCGAAATGATATAGGAATTCCTTCATCTTGTATTTTATTTGGTTGAAATAGAAATAATCCATTGCGATAAATAATATGCCCTTGTAAATTACCATTTTCAAATATAATAGATGGATTATTTACAATTCGTAAAAGAAGACTTTGTAATGTTTCTTCAGGAATACTTTTAAATACTTTTTTTAAATCAGTCAAACGAAAATGTACTCTATCTTTGAATTGCGATTTTAATTCCTGGATGATAATTTGTTCTGCAAAGCGAGCTGCAAACATATCATATGTGCTCGTATCATCTGGCATCTGAACTTTATTAGCTAAATCTAAGACTGGACTACAATCATATGAACAACTAATCCAATCACATGCTGGCGTATAATCTCTATCATTCAAATCTATAGTACGTTTTTTCCCTTGACTGTCAATCATTTCTACATTGCTTAGACCAGTTATTAAAATGGCATCACGATTTAAATTACAATCTGCAGCTCCTCGTTTTAATGCTCTTGAAACATTGCCCATACGAACAGCCTTATTCATAGCAGTTCTATACGAATACATATCAATTGTTTCCTTATTCATCTCATATGGAAATACATTAGCATACAAGTAAATAGTACAATTGCGTTTTTGTCTAGGTAACGCATTATGAGAACAATATCGAATTCCACGACCCACAATTTGTTCTTCTTTAGATAAGTGAAACCAACCTTCTAAAATATGAACTTCTCTAATATATCGCAAATCTAGACCCTCTCCAGATACTTGAGAACCAACAAGTACCTTAATTGTATGACCGTTCTTATTCTCTTCATGACGAGCAGCATTAATAACTGCAGTATTATTAGGTGATAGAGGTAGAGATTGTTTCTCCATTGTATTTACATCACTAGCTGTTAAGAGCGCATAGAATGCAGGTGAGAATTTATGATTATCTCTCGATTCAGGTTGTGCCTGTGAAAATATAGGATGTCCTTCTTCTTTCTTATCACATTTAGAACATTGACGACGACCTTGAAGAGATCCTTTTGAAAAAAGAGGAGATGAACGACCCCATGGTGTATATCCATTTGCCTCTAACAAAAGACAAAAGATAACAGCTCCATTTTCTACAAAACGACTATACACAAATGAAAGTCCACTAGAATTTCGAATTGTTTTTAGAACTTGGTTGAATTTGGGAGATGCATTTCCAAGAGCATCATCAGATGCTACCATCCAATTATAATCTTCATCTGGATCCGTTGGCACATATTGGGGCAAGGTACTCAATTTAGTTCCTTCAAACGTGGAAGAAATAGCACGACCTGTAAACCATGTTTGAAATCCTTCTGAACCTACACGACCATCTAGACCATCTCCTGGAAAAATACAATTACCTGCTTGCAACAATGTGTCTATCGTGCGAATACCAACTCCTTTGGATGCTACAAGTCTCTCCGTCATAGATTTTATTACGGTAAGTGAATCTCCTGAAAGTTTACATTCTATAAGAGGTAATCGTAATACATCATTTTTTTGACTATCAGGTATTTGTTTAATACCATTAGGTTCTTTTTGAGGCCAATTTGAAATACGAATTTCATCAGCGGGATCTAGCCGAGCAGGAAATGCCT
>RGCF01000376.1 GCA_009919265.1 Bacteroidota bacterium
GCCTTGTGAAAATTCATATTACATTGAGACCCTTTGACGAATGTGTGCGGCAACTGCGCGGATATCGTGATTCATGTACATCTACACCTTTATCCATATCTATTCCATTTCATCAAGGCGCTACTCCATTGATTGCGAAAACTAGTGCAACCCCCCCTGACTTTCGGTTCGTCCAGCTTCTCACCCAAGGCGCCATTGTGAACGGACCTTTTCGGCAGCGAATGCTCCATTCTCCTTTTGAGATTCTTCATAGAGAGGTCCAAACATTCTATTTTGAAGAACCACTCAAGTATGCGATTGGGAAACGGTCCGATATAATTCGCATACAACTTCCTCTAGAGGCGAATCATCCCTTGGAAGAAATTATCTGGTTTGTGAGGCGACGGGGTGTGCGCGACAATAATGGCTGGACGAATTACACGTCTGTATTGGAAGCTGAGTGGAATCCACGCAAGGCCGAACAACCTCTTCTACAGAATGCAATACTCCAGGCGAATGGTATATCTATATGCGATGCGGATGAACAGTATTATCGCCAGCTCATTGCATCGGCCCATCGAGGAGGAATCATTGCGTATAATAATTTTGTATATGGGTATCCATTCGCGCGAACTCCGGGGGAACATCAGCCAACAGGTAGTTTTAATGCGAGTAGAGTGAATTCGCTGCGCCTTATTTTGGACGTCAAACCACCTGGAGGAGTCCTAGACGGAAATTGGGAAGTGAAGGTGTTTTGTATTGGACTGAATTGGCTCCGATTCGAGAATGGATTAGCAAACCCAATGTTTGATGATTAAATATATATCATATATAGAATGAGCCTAAATAAGAATTATCTCACAAATGTCGCCACGGCTGTATCTGGACAGCAGGGATTTATTGGAAATTCGGTGGAGGAAGAACGAGTATATAAAATGTCACTTGGCATACTACTTATATACGTTCTGTTCCTCATCGTTTTCGGATTAGGAGCAGCACGTCTTTCTTATACATACAACTTGTCTATTGGGAATTCGGGAGGTGTTGCCATTTCATACGCTGTATTAAATTTCTTCTTCAGTTCCTTCTATTATCCATTCTATGCGTTCTTCCTGGATCCAGTTGGAAAAAGACGACAGCGTTAGTGTTTGCGCCGAGTCCGACGTCGTTCATTAAAGTAGTCTTGAAAACCATTCGTGCTGTATCCATACTGAAATAACATGGATTCAGCAGGAATTGTTACCTTTTCATGGAGCTTGGGATCTTTAATTCCTCTCCAATGCATGGGGTAAAAATACTTCATAGGATATATATGCACATCTGGATATGAATCCCGTGTTGTCAAATACACACGTGAAACATATAGGGGCCCGACACGCTTCCATGCGGCTTCGTTTGCCTCTCGTTCAGCATTGGATACAATCCCTTTTAAAAGCTTTTCAATAAATGGATGGTCGGATGTAGCACCAATGATGCCATTTGCAACAAGACGTTTTGCCCCGCGTATTTCTGGGCCAAAATCTCCCAGTTTCTTACTATCGGCTTTGGAAATGTGTTCCCAGCCGAAAAACACGGCGGCCTTATTTTTTTCCAGAAATTTGGAAAACTTTAAAGGTTTCATAACAACGGAGTCCGCGTCAATATAGATTCCTCCAAACTTATACAATGCGAGAAGACGAATAATATCCGCGCGACCGGCCATTTCCTTTCGGAATTTTCCGTATTCACGCCGTAGACCTGGTATAGAATCCCAATCAAGAGTATCTACATTGGTATCGGTCCATAGTTTATACTCATAGCCGTATTTTTTAGCAAATTCGGTGACTGTATTCATCCACTCCGTAGGCTGCGCGTTTTTTCCGAGCCATATTTGATGAATATACTTTTCTATTCCACCACCGGTGGTCTCAGACATCTTCCTGTTCTAGTAGTAGAATGTTTATAGCTCTAGTTGCGGCAAGTATGAGTTGCATTGCTATGGCACAAGATGTCATAGGATCTGTTGGCTGTTCTATGTCTATATGCGTATTCGCAAATGCATATTTGCGGTTTGGAACTGGGTCTGAAACATCCGTGAATGCATGGGGTCTGTTTCAACAACCGTGGTATTATTCTATTACAGCTTCTACATGGTATAAACTTACCTATTCCAATTATCCGCTTGATACAGCCATAGGTCTTGGATCGGGTGGGCCCAATTGGAGTGGAGCTACCATTGTCGATATCTATTCTCTTACAAATACCGCTGCTAGCACAAATTATTCAGGATTTATTGTTGATAGTAGTGATACGACTAAATCGGTGGGACACGGAAGTATAGTATCTGTGCGTAAATTTACAGTGTTAGGACAACCGATGTTTCTAGAAAATACATTTTCATTGGGCGCGAATGAGAGTTTTGTCCGGATTATTACTCGTATTATTAATAATTCTAGCGGGTCCCTACAGAATGTAATACTTTGGACCGGGACACGCGATGATTACGTAGGAACGACAGATGTAAATACGAAAACACGGGGTAATCTGAATACTGGGAATTTTACAGCTGTAACGGCAAACAATCAGTCATCGCATGCCATTATGATCACGAATACGAATGAGGGTGTGCTATTTTATTCCGAAACACCGGGTGTGATGACGGCCTATGCCTTATGTTGCTC
>RGCF01000377.1 GCA_009919265.1 Bacteroidota bacterium
AGGGGCTACTTCACCAAATTCACCTGCTTTTGCACGATTGTATAAATCACGACCCCATTCTTCGGGATCAAAAGAACACGCATTAAAAGGCATTTCTTCTACAAACTCTTCCCATTTAACTGTTAAAAGAATTTGTTGTTCATCTTCTGAGTTGTAAATAGGATTTTTAGCGTATTGAAGTGTAAACATATATTTTCCTTTTTAAGAAACTCGACAAGCAAGTGCTCGTCCACCAGATAAATAATTTCCTGCCATCAATTTCCATGTTCCTGAAATAGAATAACTACTATTAAAACCGCCACAATTATCTGTTCCCCAAGCGGCAATTTGCTGTCGTCCAGTTCCTGCAGAATAATTTGATCCCGCATTCATTCCAGTAAATACATCTTGTAATTGAGCATAAATATAACTACCAACAGTATTTATTCCGGGACAAGCAATACTTAAAGTTCCACTAGTAGTAATTGTTCCACCTTGCAGTCCATTTCCTGTTGCTACGGATGTTACTGTGCCTGATGCACTAGAAGTATTATTAATAAGTTCCTGAGATGCATGAATTATTATATCTTGAAATAAACTAGCAATTCTATTTACATTCGACGGTTGTGTAGGAACAGATACTGTAGCCAATCTATTAATATTTCTCAATGAAGGAAATAAAAGAGATAAATCATCTTCACTAGATAAATCAAATTCAAAATGTGCTGTTTCTCTTACAGGTGCAGAAGATCTCCATCTATTTACAATAGGCGTTTGTCGCGTAAACGTATTTTGTTCTACAGGGCTACCTGTATTTCTCTGATTTCTTATAGTTTGTTCTTGTAGATATTGTCTTCTTCCATAGTCAAATAAATTAAAACGTCTAGAAGAATTCTGTCCTATATATCCTAATACATCTGACACGGTTCTAAATCTATCTGGTTCATACAGAAGTGCTGGGAAATAATTATGTAGATCATCTAAAAGACTAACTTCATATACACGTTCGTAACGATTATTCATACTAACGATATTAAGTAAAAATTGAAAGTTAAAAATACTCACTTGTTAGTACCTAATGCTTGCTTCTGATAATCCAAAAAAGGGTCAATTAGGACTTGTTAATCTTGGAAATACATGTTATTTAAATGCAGCAATTCAATGCTTGAGACACGTCCCCGATCTCACTGTCTTCTTTCACAAGCATTCCGATTCGTGGATTCATGAAATATCTTCGAAAGAATCTACCTTGTGTAAAGCATACAAGGAACTTGTTACTGGACTTTGGTCTCAAGTAGGACCTGCAGCTATGAAGCCTGCCGGATTTGTTCATTATTTCAGAGATTCGCTGAAGGACTGTCCTACATATGAACATATGATTGCACCTCTTCCTCATGATAGCGGAGAAGCACTTACCTTTCTTCTAGACCAACTACACGAGGGTATGAAGAAATCACTAAATATCAATGTGGTGGCAGAGAAGACTGCACCAACCTATGGAGCTCTTATGGCATGGAAAGAGCAAGTAGCCCCAAATTATTCTCCCATTGTCGATTACTTCTTTGGCCTTATGGAAGTTTCAGTTACATGTAAAGGATGTTCAAGGGTTAGTTGTCGCTACGAACCCTTCAATATGCTTAAGATTGGATTTGAGGATCAGAAGAAATCTACTCTTGAACAATGCATGGATTATGAGTTCAAGGTTGAGGAACTCGAGGATTATCAGTGCGATCACTGTTCTCCTGATGTCCCTAAGGACTCACCTGTTCCAAAGGCAAAGAGACCCGATGGATCTGTCCAGCGCAGAATTTGGAGGCTTCCTCAGAATTTGATAGTAATACTGAAGAGATTCAACCCCAATGGAACTAAGTGTCACTCTGATTTTGAAGCAGGCCCCATTCAGAAGTTCTCAAAATGGTTTGCAGAAAAGAGCCCTGAAAGCAGTAAAATGGCTGACTATTCATTACAATCAGTGGTAGATCACCATGGGTCTGCAAATGGTGGACACTATGTGGCTCAAGTTAAGAGCCCGATTACGGGAAAGTGGAATGTCTATGACGACGAGAACGTGACAACCATGAAGGATGGTTCTCAGGTATATCTCGGAAGGCCATCTTATATATTATTCTATCGGAAAGTATGAGCGACTTTGGCGCTAAGTTTAATACTATAGTATAGTATGCGCTGTAATCCATCTGCACGTTGGGGTCCCGGAACAACAAAGGAAAAACAAGTAGATACTGAGGGGTCAAAAGAACTAAAACAAAGAATGGAGGCAATGATGAAAGAAAGAGAAAAACAAAATAGTATGTGGTCCCAGTCAACACATGTTGAAGAAAAGACTTCAACGCCTATTTTTTCTAGTTCTACTTCTTCTAGTTCTTTTACGCAAAGTTCCTCCTTTAGCCCGCAAAGTTCCTCGTTTAGCCCTAGGTAATCCAGCAATTCCAGTAGTCTTAATATTTCCCCTTACTGTTCCTATTACAGAACGTGGAGGTAAATTATTTCTTGTAGAATTTTTTAATTCTGTATAACGAATACCACCATTCTTATGCAGAATATTTATAATTGTCTGAGAATTAGAAGATCGTGAAACATTATATGCATCTATAGCAATATCTAACATTGTTT
>RGCF01000378.1 GCA_009919265.1 Bacteroidota bacterium
TTGTCCCAAGAAATGTCCATTTTGCCCTTTACGCGTGGGCTCACAAAACGCGTTTTCGACCCTAAAAACATGTGACTGAAACTTTTTTGAGGGAAAGTCGTCGATTATACGATTCGTATATTTTACCCCATTTTTGTCTTCGCATAGAGTATACAAATAAGACAACCCAATGAACCCTAAAACACCGGTAGTATACAGTTGTGAAACTTGTTACTTTATTACAAGCAACAAAAAAGATTATAGCCGGCATTTGTTGTCACGAAAACACCAAGAACTTAACCCGAAGACAACATTCGCACACTGCGATGGTCTAGAAATTACCCCATCAATACCCATAAAACCAACCGAATATGAATGTCAATATTGTAATCGCTTATTTAGGTCTAGAACCACTATATATCAACATAAGGTAAAATGCCAACAGCAGCATATCGAAGATACGAATTATATTGTAACACCTATTCAACTGGATACGATTACTACTGAGCAAATTTATAATACGAATGATAATGTTATTTGTAGTAATGATAATGTAACAATTACAAAGTCGATGTTTATGGAATTACTCAATAATAATCGCGAAATGATGAAAATTCTCAAGTCAATAACAGATAAACCATTATCACAAATGAATAATACGACAATCAACAGTAATAATACAAACAGTCATAACAACAACAATACTTTCAACATGAATATGTTCCTCAATGAGAAATGTAAGGATGCTATGAATATGAAGGACTTCGTGAATTCCATACAACTGAACATGACGGATATGGAAAATATGGACAGGCTTGGTTACGTAGAAGGGATGTCGACCATATTTATTGATAACCTGAATAAAACCGACGTCTATAAGCGACCGGTTCATTGTAGTGACGTGAAGCGAGAGACTTTGTATGTGAAGGAGAACGACCAATGGGAACGCGAAGGACCCGACCACGCGAAAATGACCAAGGCTGTCCTGGCGGTGGAGCATAAGAATGTTGTCCTGGTAAATGAATGGGCCAACGCCAACCCGCGCTGTTTGAATAGCAACACCCGAGAGAATGATAAATACTTCAGGTTGTCCAAAATAGTCACGGATGGCGACAAGGAAGGGAACATCGCCAAGGTGATACGAAAAGTCGCGAAGCGTGTGGGTATTGAAAAACCGGTCATTGAAACAGTATCCGTTGGTGAAGAAGCAACAAACAGTTTATTATAAATTCTCCTCGTCCGGAGGAACTGAAATATTCGGAATTATGACTTTTCAGTCGAAAATATTTCGTTTGAAATTGATGAAATCGAGAGAATATCCAAAAGTCCTGGTTTCAAAACCTTGGATATTTATGTTCAACCACTTTTCAGCCGAAAATATTTCGTTTAAATCGGCCGATGGCCAAAATCGACGAAGGGTAATTATACCCCCATTTTTTGGACATTTTTGGTTGTCCCAAGAAATGTCCATTTTGGCCTTTGCACGCCGCCAATTTTATTTACGAATCGAAAATCGCGTTTTTTGGGTTTGTGACCATAATGCTCACAAAACACGATTTTGACCCCAAAAAAACGGTGACTGACACTTTTCGGGGTCCGCCGGAGGCGGTTGGATTGGGGGGTAAAAATTGGACATTTTTGTCTAAGGATACTTTAGGAGGATACAAGGATATATCCGTTCAACCTGACCGAATGCCTACTATTTTTTATTGTGAAAAATGTGACTTTAAATGCTCTAAGCAAAGCATATATAACAAACATCTAGCAACGACCAAGCATATCCATTCCGGATATATCCACCCATCCTCGACGGATATAAATGATACAATCGATTGTTACCAAGGGAATGGGACGACTGAATACAAATGTCCGTTCTGTGTAAAAATATACAAATATCATTCAGGATTATGGCGTCATAAAACGTTATGTAGTAAAAATAGCAACAACTCGAACGCACAAACGCCGACACACGCCGACGTCGTAGATGAAATACCGCAAAACATTGTTATACATAATGACCCACTAAGCAACGGTTCACTACAAGACCAAAAAACAATCCAACAACTTAGTGAAGAAAATCGTGAAATGAAAAAACAAATGAATATGATGTTTGAAATGATGACCACAAATACGCAATTTCAATCGCACATTTTGGAACTAATGAAGTCATCGCATCTTCAATTATCGAATGAAACAACCCAGATACAACCCCAACAGCCGTCCTCTTCGAATATCGAAGTCAATGGCGACCATAATACATTTACCAACAGCAACACCGTCACTACCACCACAAACAGTAACAACAATACCTTCAACATGAATATGTTCCTCAACGAGAAATGCAAGGACGCTATGAATATGAAGGACTTCGTGAATTCCATCCAATTGAATATGACGGATATGGAAAATATGGACAGGCTTGGTTACGTAGAAGGGATGTCGACCATCTTTATTGACAACCTCAATAAAACAGACGTGTATAAGCGCCCGGTTCATTGTAGTGACATGAAGCGCGACACTTTGTATGTGAAGGAAAACGACCAGTGGGAACGCGAAGGCCCCGACCACGCGAAAATGACCAAGGCCGTCCTGGCGGTGGAGCATAAGAATGTTGTC
>RGCF01000379.1 GCA_009919265.1 Bacteroidota bacterium
TTATGTTGGCAATTCTAGCACCCTATGATCAAGAAGGATCATCACTAGATAAAGCTCTTTCTTCTGTAGAAGGCAGTGATATGGGTATACTTTGGGCAGATGTTGTTAAATCAGCTTGAGTTTCAACGGAAGGATCTTGAACACGAACAGTTGTATCTAGTTCATAGACGTGTTGTAAGAATTCCTCCACCTTTGGATGAACTCGGAATGCACTCGGATCCAAGTCCCAAATGTAAAGACAATCTAATGATTTTACACGCGAAAGTGCAACATATGCCTGACCATATTCAAATGTATTTTTACCGATATCAATTAATGCACAATCCAGAGTGGCTCCTTGGGCCTTGTGAATTGTGACGGCGTATGCTAGTCTAAGGGGAATTTGCTGCCTCTCTAGACCATCTACATCTTCAGATACCCATGTATGAGGGTCTATAAGGAGTGTTTCACCATTAATAAATTTAACATATGGATAATTTGCTAGACCTTCTGAAAATGATTCAATGATACCTCTTGATCCATTTACTAGACCATGTTCCATGAATTTATTAGTTAAAAGCATTACCTGCGCACCCTTTCTTAATGTTAACTCTGGAACGTATGCACCACTCTTGTCCATCTTATCAATGGCATACTCGGTGACCTGATCAATAGAATGACCAATTAGATATTTTTGGGTTTTATTTGTCCTTGCTCGAAATGTCTTGTCTTCACCCTCACATTTCTGAAGTTGTGTAATATTGATTTGATCCACATCTGCCCTCTTAGTGAAAAGCAACGTGGGTTTAATTTCTAGCTTTTTCCATTCATTTGTCCTTCTAGATTCCAATATCTTAATTGTTTCTTTCGATAAATTACCCGCTCGAGCCTCTTCTAAAATCTTAAGAAACACTGGATCCGATTGTCTATGAATATACCTTAGAACAACTGCATCCTGCATAAGCTGTTTCCATGTCTGAGATTCAAAGACAAAGAAAGATCCAGTATTCTCCTTATTTACAGGGGGTAATTGATACATATCACCCACTGCAATTACTTGAATTCCTCCAAAGGGTTTATCAACCCTTAAGATAGCTCTACCAATCTGATCCAGTTTATCAAAGAGATCTGGCGTCATCATACTTACTTCATCAATGATTAAGGTATCCGCCGATTGCCATCCTTTCTTGGCCTTAAAAGACTTCCTGAGTTTTTGAAGAATTACATCCACGGGTTCCTTTCCTAATCCAATTCCTGCCCAAGAATGTAATGTCTTTGCTCCACGACCCAATAAAAGTGCTGCACAACCTGTCATAGCCGTTAATGCAACATCTCTGTTATCCTTATTGAGGGCATCTATAATTGAACGAATTGTATAGGATTTACCTGTTCCACCTGCTCCTGTCAGAAAGAATGACTTTCCTGACAGGGCCAAGTCAACTGCACGTTGTTGGTCTTCATCCATTTTGTATCTTTTAAAAATGAAAGATGTTAGGCAATTTTTATAGCAAGTTATGCAAAGAACATAGGTATCTTTCCTAAAACTTGCCAGACTGAAATAGCTTCATTAAAAGGTAATTCCATAATATTTCCTTCCTCTTGTAATAGGCGAACCATATAGCCTCTTGAAATTCGTTTATCTTTCTTAGCCGATTCTAATAAGGTCCTGTGAATTTGCCACATAGTTGTTTTTCTAGGAACCATATGTTTCTTCGCCCACTTGTAAGCATTTTCATGTAATTGAAATTCCTCTATCCAAATATTTATGTTAGGATTATCGATAAATGCACTAATCTTAAGGGCTTTTGAGTAAATAGACTTAGATTCATGTGATAGTTTCTCAATTAACGAATGAATTGCAGACATAGAATCAGTAAGATCATCTTCCGAATCAGACATTGTCCTTAACTAATAAATGTCTCTAAGCAATTTTTTGAGTTGCTCTGTTTATATATTTTCATTTAATTGTTGTGCTATCCTTGAGATAGGATGATGTATATCAGTTCTAGTCCACCAAAATGGAGTTTGGTGATCAATTGGCTCTATTGCCAATATCCAATGGGAAGGTACAAGTAAAACTGTTCCAGGTCTTAAGATTACTTCAATATTTTGAACTTGTGTCCATAAAGGGTGGTGTGCTACAGTAGCATCTGACCATCTGAGATTTAACCAGCCTGGAGGCAACCTCGATTTTTGACCAGTATGTAAGAGGATACATCTGGCTTCGCCGTCTGTACATGTTATTGCCGTAGCCCATCCATATGTTTGTCTGAGTCCTTCAGGGCCAATATGTGCTTCTGTCCTTGTAGAAAAGACTATTGGACTAATATCAAACCATTTCAAAATACGTTCATATTCAATTTGTTTTAGACCTAATATATCCGCCCACGTTGTCTGAAGATTGCGTGGAATATTTTGAAGTGCCATTGGATTTGATACATACTCTTGCCATATCGGTTGCGCTCCCCAAAATCGTGTTTGTCTTAATGCATCTGATGCCCAAATTCGTCTCGACTTTACTTCAGATATAATTACTGGATTTTTCTCTTCCCATACGGTTGTTAGTGATGTAGGTATCTGTAATTCTGTTATCTGCGATAAA
>RGCF01000380.1 GCA_009919265.1 Bacteroidota bacterium
TTTCTTCAAACATTTTATCAAATCGTTTTTCAAAGTTTGTATCTTTCCATTATAGTAATCACTCCGTTTAAAAGATTCCTTTGCGTCTTTTAATGTCAAAAAACCTTCTTTGTCTGAAAAAATACATTCTTGTACAAATTTGAAGACACTATCATTTTCTTCAATGTATTCTTTACTATTATTTGCAATGCATTCTGGCATTTCAAATTGAAAATCATCATCATAATTTTCCAATAGATAACGGAGAAATTCCATCTTGTATGCATGAGTTTCTCTTAATTCTGACAAAAAGTTGTCATCTCTTAAAAATTTATTTTCTTTTTCATTAACTTGATCTTTTGGTACAAACTCAGATATGTAATCGATTTTTCTTATCCTGCGCCTAACTCCATAGTCTGATCCATCAACTTGAGGAGCATCATTTGTCATAATATGCATCTTGAACATAGGTCTAAAATCATCCATAGCATTTGCATACAAACATCGATATATAAGTTTTTCACCACCAGTGTAATCTTTCATAACTCCAGAATTGATAACATCATCATGGTTTGGTTCCGATGTATAGAGGATTCTCCTGGATTTCCAGTATGCAAGTTCAGGATGTGGTTTACTTGGATCTGGACGTTGTTTTGTTGTTAGCATTTCTACACCAAATTTTCGCATGTAATCACCTAAACAACATTCTAAAGCTTCAAAACATGTACTCTTACCATTGGCTGCAGAGCCTAAATGACCAGCATGAATATGAAAAAGATTGTTACCAACATCCCCCTGCAATTGACGTGAAAACATTTTGATTATATACTGCCGTTGTTCTGGATTTGGATGGAGAGTTTCCCAATATTGTTTAACTTTCATGGCATATGTTGGATTAGGAGTTTCTATATGATCATAACCAACTGATAAAGATTGATGATCTGTACTATTTGCAATACGAAACCGTTTTTCTTTAAGGTCCCATACACCATTTGTAAACGCTATAAGATTTCTGTTTGTATCCAAGTATTTGAAAAACTTTGAATCATGAAAGAACTCTTCCATCTCGTGGCATATATTTTCTTTAAAACGCCTGTCTTGAAGATTTCTCAATGTTTTTGAAAGAGTAGTGACAGTGTCATTATTAGAAGTTTTTTTGGATGTTGTAGTTGTGCTTGATTGTTCAGATTGTTCTTGGACATAAAATTTACTTGAAAACTCAGACAATACTTTAGTATAGTGTGATTTGATGATTGTAGAAATATCACTTCGTAGACATATATTATTAGAGTCAATCTTCCACAATGTCCCATCAAATGTGTACCATTTGTTGTTTATTACATCATATTTGTACTTATTGGAAAGAATGTAATAAGCAATAGTAGCGACAGAGTGATGAGATCCATTACACAACTGTGTCAGAGCCTGAATAGTAGAAGGAGATCTATTCTTTGAAATAAAATCATTGTATTTCATAGGATTGTCTTCCTTAGCCCACATATGAAGAGATCCCATGTTGAGACCATTCGCGCCCCTGTTTTCAGATTGAGACCACTCATACTCGCATTCCCCGTCTTTGTATTTGGGACTTTGTTTACTCCATTCGTTCCATATGTCAAGAAATGTGGGAGTCGGCGAAATATTGTGCAAACACCAGCCAACTCTGATCCATGGATCGCGGTCATCAGCACGAGATTTGGCCAACATACCCACAAGTGCATTGACATCATCAACGTTTTCCCCATGGGAATGGGAAGAAGGTAATTCTTTCTTTGTACGTGCTTTGTTTTTAGAAACAATCAAGTGATCTTTAATAAAGGAAATGAGTTCTTTAGGAACAGGTAGTGGATCATTTGGACCAAATGGTCTAATCCATGCTTTTCCAGGGGTAGGAGGAATTACAATGACACCCCTAGTGGTAGTCCCAGTTTCTGTCTTAAAATCAATGGGTATTTTCCCCCCATCACTCAGAGGAAGGTTTTGGGAGCTAGGTCTCATTTGGGTTGCCCCATCCCTTATGAAATCAGAATCATCAGTGCGTCTGAAATAATAATGTTTCCCTTTTTTAGTTTTACAAATAACTGTGTTTTTCATCAAAGGACACAAATCTTCTAGATATTCAACCCATGCTTGATGATCTACATCTATGACAATCAGGTTTTTTCTTAGCAAGATCACAGCACCTTGAGAACATCCCCCTTTTTTAATACATTGAATTGCTTTTTCTTCTGACCACTGACCATGTTTGTGTCTGATGAGAGGTCGTTTGTCTTCTTTGGATATGATTGGCGCAATTAAACAACCAGGGAAGTTATTGGTAAGATAGTCTTGAAGAAATAACAATTCTTGTGCACATACTTGGCGATTCATTTGAATGTATTTAAGGTACTACAACTTTAAGTAGTTTTTTTATACCTACCAGATGCAATAGCCGCCTTACTAACACCCAATTCTTCTGCTTTTCTAGCACGCCATGCCTTTTGTGACTGTCCCTTTTGTGGTGTATATGTATTTTCATCTGGATTGTATTTGACAATATTACAAATTCCTACCATGATTTCTTTAGCAGTTTCTTCAGAGATGTTCTTTGAAATCAAAACA
>RGCF01000039.1 GCA_009919265.1 Bacteroidota bacterium
ATGCACAATCAGGGGCAACAGTTCATGCACTAAATACTAAATGTACAGCTTGCTATGATGATACGCCAGGATTCGTACAAACTGATGATCATGAAAGCTATTCATCAAGTACTCTTGAATATAAAGTACTATATGCTTGGGATAATAATGAAGATACTATATCAAGCTGTTGCATATCTGATCCAGTTTCATCAATTCGCTGCATGGATGACAAAGGTCTCTTAGTATTTGAAAGTAAAAAGAAAACAGTCATGGTTGAATCTGATGTCATGAAATGGATTCAGACTCAAAAAAGAGGTGTATATTCAATGCACATTGAATATGTTCATGGAAAGAAAGAAATGAAAATTATTGCAAGATTATAATACCGATTCAGCTAGAGCAATTGCTATCCGATCAGCTGGTATGAGTTGCAATGCATCAAATGATCTTGATAGTTTTGATACATTTCCCTTAGGTAGTAATACTTTTGTAAATCCAAGTTTGTGAATTTCTGAAAGTCTTTGTTCGATTGATGAGATTGATCGTACTTCTCCAGTCAAACCAATTTCTCCCATGATCACCATATCTTTTTCAAGCGGATTATCCCGTAAAGAACTAACAAGAGCTGCAGCCATTGCTAAATCAACTGCCGGATCATTCAGAGTCATACCACCGGCAATATTTACAAATACATCAACTTCCCTAAAACTAATACCCAGTCTTTTTTCAAGGACAGCAATGATCATTTGTAATCGCCGATTATCGAATCCAGTTGCAGTTCTTTGCGGATTGCTATATCCGGTGGAAGTTACTAGTGCTTGAACTTCAATTAATAATGGCCTGGTTCCTTCAATCGTAGCAACTATCGCTGTACCTGATTGGCTATCAGTCCTCTGAGATAAAAATATCTCAGACGGATTTGCTACTTCTCGCAAACCATGTTCATCCATATCGAAAATGCCAATTTCATTTGTAGAGCCAAATCTGTTTTTAATTGCACGTAAAATTCGATATGAATATGTTTTCTCTCCTTCAAATTGAAGTACGGTGTCTACGGTATGTTCAAGAACTTTTGGTCCTGCAAGTGCTCCCTCTTTTGTTACATGCCCAACAATGAAAATTGCAGTACCAGTTTTTTTGGCAATTTGCATTAATAAAGCAGTGCATTCACGAACTTGCGTTATACTTCCTGCAGTTGCATCAATTTGTTCACTTCTTGATGTTTGAATAGAATCGATAACAGCCACATTCGGTTTTAAAGTTTTAATTGCAGCAGCGATTGTATCAATATCTGTTTCAGCCATCACTTGCAATGTGTCTGGAATATTTTGCAAACGGGAAGCTCGTAATTTGATTTGTTGTAGTGATTCTTCACCTGTGACATATAATGTATCATCCGGATTGAGATATCGACACATTTGCAACATCAATGTTGATTTCCCTACACCCGGATCACCACCAACAAGTATCAATGAGCCAGGAATGATTCCACCTCCGAGTACTCTGTCGAATTCAAGAATTCCGGTGGTAATACGTTGATCAGACATAATTTCAACAGAACCCAATTGCTTGGCAACAACAGTTGATCCCCCCGATTTCTTTAATCCTATGGTTTTCTGATCAGTGATCGTCTCTTCTACGAAGCTATTCCATTCTCCACAATTATGACATTTGCCTTGCCATCTTGAACTAACAGCCGAACATTGTTGACAAACAAATCGCGTACGCGTTTTCACAGAATCATGCTCCAATTTTTAGAAAATTACTCATTTTTAGGACAACTTCATTCTTGAATTCCGCCTAAGTATAAACAAGAAAGAACTTCCGTATCTTTGTCAAGTATTTCCCATAGGATCTTCATGTTTCCTGGTTTTGACAAAAAAGCTTTACGGTTTTTACAAGAGTTAAAGCGTCATAACACAAAAGAATGGTTTGCTGAACATAAGCATCAATATCAAAACTTGCTTCGCGAACCTTCAAAGCAGTTGATTGATGAACTTGATGGATTATTCATAAAACATAATCTTCCTTATGAAGCATCCATACAACAATCATTGTTTCGCATCAATAGAGATATAAGATTTAGTAAAGATAAGTCCCCTTACAAAACAAATATTGGTATTACATTCCCAGTACTTAGCAATCGAACAATTACTCAAAAAGTTGCGAAGACAGAAAAACCCGGTATGTATCTCCACATAGAACCCGGTGCATGCTTCATAGCAGGTGGATTATATATGCCTGACGGAATTCAGTTATCATCAATTAGGAATAGGATTGAATCCAATTGGAAAATAATTCAGAAGATTCAACAGCAGCGTTTATTCAAACAAACATTTCCGAATGGTTTGCTTGGCGAAAAGGTAAAAACAATGCCAAGAGGTTATGACCCAGAACACCCAGGAAAAGAATATATACGGATGAAACAGTTCATTGTCATGGAAGATATCCCTGATGGAATCATAGTGAGTAATCAACTCATCAAAGAGTTATTGTCAAAAGCAAAAGCAATGGCCCCTTTGATCTTATATCTGAATGAAGCAATTGATGGTTAAGCTTCCCCTGAATCATCTTCAAGCATGGAGATTGCATCATCAACAGTTTGAGCATGTTCAAAGAGCCAATCCAATTGAGAAATGCGGAGCAAGCTCATGATTCGTTCACTTGCACCGACGAGAATAACAGGAGCTTCATGCTCATTCATTTGTCGATGAGCAAGTAATAGAGCACCCAAACCGGCACTGTCGCTTTGCTTCACTATAGAGAGGTCAATGATCAATGCCTCAACCGTGGGCTGACAAAGAATGAGAAATTCAGCTTTGATTTCAGCAGCATTATTCGCATCAAGAATTTCTTCTTTGAGCGTGAAAATTGTAATAGCGTCTTGATGTTCTATAGAAAAGCGCATAATGATTCCGTTAATTGATAGACATGCAAAATTGAACAAAATGCACGATTCCACAAAAACAAGTTTATCACAATGAGATAGTTCATGAAAAGTCCGCAATCAATTTGCATCATTCGGCTTACATCATTGGGAGATATTGTACTAGTAACTCCTCTCATTCGGGCATTAAGGAATACATACCCTAGTGCTCGGATTGACATGATCATCTCGAAACATTGCTCAGAGATCATGAAGTATAATCCAAGAATTGATACTCTTCATATCATTGATACAAAGCAAGGTACCTTACAAGTATTGAGGCAATGGAGAAAACTAAAACAGACAATGCCAATGTATGATTTGGTAATTGATGTTCATGATTCACTTCGAAGTACATTCATGCGTATTGGCTTGGGAAAGGAAGTCAGCGTCTATGACTCAGGTCGCACATTCAAGCGCAATTTGGTTACAAACAAAACACGCATTCCAATCGAGTCAATCATCCCTGTCCCACTTCGTTACTTTTCGGCTTTGAAACAATATCCACAAATAAAGCCAGATGATTCTGGTTTGGAATTTTGGTTGGAAAAAGAGAATCAACAACAATACTATCCTATAAATAGAGGTTCTGAACCACAACATATTCTCATTGCACCTGGTGCTCGGCATGCAACAAAGCGGTGGCCACCTGAATTTTATGCTGAATTGATTCGCTTACTGAACAAATGGCATAGTGCTACCATTATAATGATTGGTGGTCCTGATGATAAAACCTTATGCGACACTATTCAAGAAATGGTGGGGACAACTGTGCAAAACCGAGCAGGAAGTATGAGTCTCCATGAAATTGCTTCTCTCATGGATTCCGCGCATTGTGTTATTGGTAATGATTCGGGGCTAATGCATATAGCTGCTGCTAGGCATATTCCTGTATTGACAATTTATGGAAGTACGGTCCCTGAATTTGGTTTCGCCCCCTATAAAACCCATCATGAAATTGTAACGATAAACCTACCATGCAAACCTTGTACCCATATAGGCAAAGAGAAATGTCCTCTCGGACATTTCTCTTGCATGAAAGACATCTCACCGCTCATGGTATTTGAGCATGTTCAGAGCTTACTTACTATTAAAGACCAATAAGATATTGAACACCCACGGTAAATGACATCATCGTACCATTTAAACTCTGTAGGTTTGAAGTTGGATAGTATTCATCTTTAAAGACATTGCTTAGCATGAGACCAATATGACCATGCACATGCAACTTGGAACCACCATTCTGCATTATGACATGTGAATACCCAATTCTAGGTTCCAATACCATGTTCATTCCGTTCTTCCCATCACCAACAGTTACTGTGGGTGTTTGATTTGAACCTTGAAAATATGACCATGTTTCCTCTTCCTCTGCATCACTTGTATTATTATGTCGGTGATAGCCCATTGGTAATCCAATCCCCACACCGAGCGTAACATTTTCAACTTCAATTCCTGGAGTAATCATTAAATAATTGAATGTTCTAGAATACTCATTTGCGCCGGATGTATATGTGTTTTTGTAGTTGGCAAGTGATATATCAGTTGTAAAACCAACATTACTTTTTTTACTGATTGGATGAATAAAACTCAAGCCAAGATCAGGTATGCCTGAAAATGTCATTCCATGTTCTTCATTTCTGGAATCATTGGAAAAAGAAGCCATGCGAGACCACGCATGAACACCAATAAATATTGGCTTACCTGTAGGTTTGTCCTGCGCAAATACAGAACCAAACAAGCAAATAGCCATAAATACGTGCATGAGCATTTTCATGATTTAAACCTTTGTAGAGATATAGAAATTGATGTATTTTAGCAACTAGACAAAAATACACTCAAAAACTACAATTCCCAATCCGATTGGGATGGTTTTCTGAAAATTAGACTTTCTTCACCTACAAATGAAATGCTGATCTGGGGATCAATTTATGTTTATCCGATCTTTCATCATCTTGATCATATCGCTTATTGGATCATCTTCGATAGTACTATCGCAAGGATTCGATTGGGTATATTCATGGAATTCTCCATTCAAATCGCCTAGAGTATTTATTGGAGCTTATGGTGGAGCAGGTATATCCACAGAGTGTAATTCACCTAACACATTCTCAGATGTCGTTTCTTGCTGTAAACTGAGTGAAGGTTCCGGGACAACTTTCAAGACAGGAATCACAGCAGAATACTGGATACTCGGAACATATTCTTTGCAAGCAACCGTAGGATATGGAAAAGAGATATCGAATTTTCACAGTGAAAGGGCCGACTCCATACTTGTACTAGAAAACAAAAGATATGTTCCCAAAAAAATGACTCGCTCTTTCGATCTTACATATTCAGGGCATTCACTAGACCTAGGATTGATTGGGAAAACCAGAATTGCATCAACCCATATTTCCATTGCAACAGGTTTTACATGTTCATTCCCAACGATTTTTTCTTTCGAAACAAATGTGAATACGACATATAAAGTGGATGGTCTTAACCTTGACCTAGAAAAATCATACCCAGAACAGATACCTAATGACTTGATAAAACGATCAGCAGTCCTTTTTAAACCAATGATTCGTAGCGAATACGATATTGCACTACAAAAAGGAATATACCTAAAACCTTATCTACAAGCTGATTATACACTCAATTCTCGTATTACAGATGCACCATGGAATAGCTGGGCTGTCCTTGGTGGCATTTCCCTCCTCTTTGGTTATTGATCCTACAATCTTCAGAAAGGACATTCGTTTCCACACCAGATATCCTGAGAATTACACATGAAATTGCTTTTTTCATTGATTTGCTTTGTTCTGTATACCTGGATTAGTGCAACTGCGCAGCCAAAACTTGATGTTATTGGTGGCAGTACCTATGATTGGGGCAAAGTACCTTTTTCTAAAGGTCCTCTGAAAGGTGCAATAAAACTGAAGAATGCAGGTAATCAGCCATTAAAGATCAGCGAAGTAAGGCCGGGTTGTGGCTGTACAACAGCACCCCTAGACAAAAAATATCTTAAGCCTGGTGAATTTGCCACAATCAATGTTACATTGAATCCAGGTGCTGCATCCGGGGAACTAGTCAAAGGGCTAACCATTTCCAGTAATGATCCCAAAGTCCCCATAAAAGCTATTACCTTGAAAGCATATATCATGAAAGCTATCCAGGTATTACCTCAGCCATATATCGCATTTCCACAATCAAATGTTGGGAAGTCTACAGAAACAACAATGACCTTAAAAAATACAATAACAAAACCCATTACTATTACGCAATTCGTTACATCGCAAGGAATTACGGTACTTGTCAAGTCAAAGAGCATTCCACCTGGCGGGCAAGTATCAATACCAGTCAAAGCAAAGCCCATGTATAAAGGGTATTGGAATGGAACAATTACTTGCAGAACCAATAATCCAGAACTTCCGGAGTTTGATGTGGTAGTCTATGGCAATGCTTTGTAATAATGGATTTTCCGTATTTTTGAATAATTAATTTTTCCGGTTTTTCACCGTTTATCGACAGGTGTATACATGAAACGATTTTTTATGACATGCTTGGCCCTCATGATTTTCGCTGGGTCTTTTGCATATGCTCAACCAAAACTCACCATCATTGGCGGGGATACCCATGATTGGGGTAAAGTAAAGCCAAAAGATGATCCATTGAAAGCGACAATCAAAATCAAAAATGAAGGCAATGAATTGCTGAAGATTTCAGATGTAAGACCAGGTTGTGGTTGCACGACTGCTCCACTTGATAAAAAGGAGCTCAATCCTGGAGAAATTGCATCAATGGATGTAACTCTCAAGCTTGGAGCAACTTCCGGAATGATGACAAAGAGCATCACAATCAACAGCAATGATCCACAAAGTGCTACAAAAGTATTATATCTAAAAGCTGATGTGGTACGACCAATTCAGATTCTCCCAACTCAATATTTTTCATTCGGAGAAATGACTGTTGGAACAAAATCAGAAGCTAAATTGATCATTAAAAATACCTCCACACAGGATATCGTATTGTCCGATTTTGAATCGTTGGCTGGCATTACATTAAACCTCACAAAACCAACAACCATTCCTGGTGGCGGCGAGGTTGAATTGATCGCCAAAGTCACACCAAATGACAAAGGATATTTTAATGGCGTCGTAAAGATGAAGACAAATCATCCTGATTATGCTTCTTTGGATATCATTGCTTATGGCAATGTCAAACCATCGGTTGTAGATCCGAAATAATAAAGTAGAGATAAAAAAAAGGCGACCATTGGTCGCCTTTTTTTTGTTAGAAGATGCGTATATGTCCAATGAGTGGTAAGGGTTTCATATTTCCTTGCACAGCATTGATAATGCCTATAATGGACAAAATGAGTGCGGAAAAATATGCCACTCCACTGATTAAGCCATCAAATGGCAAGAATGGAATATAGCTGACTATACCTGATAAGACATAGAGTATAAAGACATTCAATCCTTGTTTTGCATGATATTTTGCAAATGTTGAATCACCACCAAGCAATAGTGGTATGAGGATTAATATCCCCAAATATGAACAAACAGCCTTCCATTTATTTGTTGAGATATCGGAAGGACTTGCAGAACCATTACCAAATTCGTCAAAAGAACTCATAAGTATATATCTCCAAAATGATTGTTGTTAAGTTACGTGAAACTTTTAGTAATCACAAACCTTACTTGTTGTATTGTTGATTTTTCACGAAGTTTGTCCTATTCATTCAGTCATCATGGATCTTCAATGGAACGGTTTCAATCATTCGGACAACTCCTCTTACGATTGATCATTGGATCTTCATTTGCTTTTGCAGGAATTGTAAAAATTGGAGCTGAACAACCAAAACCTCCAATGTTTGCGATGACCGCAAATCTTCCAATTGCACTCTTTGGTATCGCTCTACCTTGGATTGAATTGATTTGTGGCATTGCATTACTTATTGGTTTACAATTATCTGATGCAAGACTTCGTACCTTAGCCAAGATATTGATTGGTTCAATTTTCATTGCAGCCGCCATTGACAAAATTGCGAATCCTGATGCATTTGCCAAGAGCATCAATAATTTTCATCTCCTTCCTTATGGTGCATTGAATATACCTGCACTCATCTTGCCATGGGTTGAATTGATTTCCGGAGCTATGCTACTCTTTTCATATAAAGAAAAAGCTGCATCTTTTCTCATTTCAGGAATGCTCATTGTATTTATCATTGCGATTTTAACTGCAATAGCGCGTGGCTATAATATTGATTGCGGATGTTTTGGTGAAAGTTCTCCTGCAGCTGCTGCTGAAGTGACAAAAGTAGGATGGGCAAAAGTATTGGAAGATGCTCGCTGGCTTCTTGCTTCTCTGTTTATATTCTTGACTTCAAATGATAGTGGAAGCATAGAGGAATAAATGGCTCATTGGCTCATTGTTGGATTGGGAAATCCCGGAGATCGCTATCATTCCACCAGACACAATATAGGTTGGATGGTTGCTGAAGCTTTTGCCGAAAAGAAACAAATGCAATTTAAAAAAGGGAAAGGTAATTGGCAGGAAGCTGAGTGTTCAATCAAAGGAGAAAAAATTTCCTTGATTCTTCCTGAAACCTATATGAATAATTCAGGTCAGGCCGTTGGAGAATTTATACGCTATTATAAAATACCAACTGAACATGTTATCATGCTTGTTGACGAGTATAACTTTCCTGTTGGAAAAATGCAATTGAAACAAGGTGGTTCAGATGGTGGGCATAATGGAACTTCTTCGATGATTGCTCATATTGGACCTGCATTTTGGAGATTCAGATTCGGAATTGATAAACAATTCGGTCCAGGAGAAATGGCTGATTATGTTCTTGCACCATTTAGGCAAGAAGAATTGGAACTTCGAAATGGAATGATTGAAAGAGGAGTAAAAGCACTGCTATTGTTTTTTTCTGGAAATCACTCAAGAGCTTTGCAGCAAATAAATGCTGAAAAACCTTTATAACACCTCAAGTAAAAATGTAATTTGAACCATCCCCTCCATGGTTTTTGGATAGTTGATTCCCTGCGCAGCCTTTAGTAAACATGCATCTACTTCCGGGATATTTAACTCAGAGTCGGCAAGCGATATTTCTGTAATTGCTCCATCCTCACCGTAGATCACTAGAATTTGCACGGTTCCTTGTAAATGGAAATATGTTGGCAATGCCTCTGCATAGCACATGAGCATGGAAGACAATTGCTGTTCCACAGTTAGCTTATACGATTCAAGGATTGCATTATCTGTCACTTTTTCTGTCATGACAGACCCAATACTAATCAATCCCTCTTCATCATGAGCACCTGCTTCTTGATAATTACAAGCGGCCTCAACTTCAACTTCATTTGTTCGGGCCAATTGCATCCCTGATGAACTTGCAACCATTGTACCGCCTACAGAAAGATTCAATGGCTGATACATGATTGCAGGATTTAATTTTTTCCCTATAACACTTCCTGTAATACCAAAAGCTGTATATGGAGTTTGCACACCATACCGCTTTCCTAGTTTTGTGATTTCAGTAATGCGCTGATTTGTTCGCTCATATACATTATAATCTACCAAGAGTGCTATGCGTTGCTTTGCCCACAAATAGGGCAATGCTGAGTTTCCAGAAGATTGTTTGACAGAAGAAACATCAATCGTTTTTGCAAATGGAATATCTCCCATCATGCCGGTGATCACAATGCGTCCTTTAGGTTTCCCTTTATATTTTCCAAAAATCATAACTGGTCTTTCAGAAAATAAGTCTGGATAACTTGCAGGCTCAAGTTCAATTGCATTGAATCCGTCAAATCCAACTTTTAATTTGGTCAAAGCCGGAAATTGTAAAATCTTTACAATCTCATCTGATTGTTTATCCATCATTGTATGCGAACCAATTATTGACATGGGTTCAGACATGGTCAAACGAGAAATTGCATCAAAAAATCTCTCATTGCTTTCTTTCCCCGTGGCAATCGCAAAGATATTGGCATCTTGTAATTGCTTTGATACTTGTTCGAAGATCTCCGTACTTGCATCAACAAAACCATTGGTGAGAATAATGATTGTTCGTGCAGACATCTGATCAGAGTGTGGCTGAGAAAGGATATTACTCAGTCGATCAATCAATGCGATAGGTTCAAAACCCTCTGTTTCTTGAACGCGATTCACATAAGCATTAGCCCTTGTAATCACATCCTTTCCACAGGCAATCGAAGTATCACTAAATTGAATATTCTCATTTCCGAAATGTTGAATATTAATTCGATCACCGGAATATAAACCCTTCGAAAATGCTTTCCAGAATGATGCTGCAGCACCTGTTTCAAGCGAAGAAGAATCGCAGAGAATAATGTATTCATGAGGATGAATCGAATCACGAATGCGCTTTGTTGTCGGAGGATGAAGTGTCAGTAAAAAGAATTTGTCATTATTGTCTTCATATAACATCAAATTTTCACGTGGCTCTGTACTTGCAAATTGATACGATACGGAAAGATCTTGACCGGAATTCCCATTGTTCATTGCACAAATGAATTCTCCTTCTTGTTCTTTCACATCAAAACCTGTCGCAGTGCATGCATGCATGATACCGCCTTTTGATACACGAACAGTTGAAGAAAATTTTCCGGATGGATATTCTTTCATTTCAGCAAAACTTGTATCGCTGAATGTATCACGATATAATGGAACAACATCAAGTATTTTTAAATAATATGGTTTGAGCGGTTTGGGAAGCTTTAACGTATATACACCATCGGTGGGCTTCATGATTTGTGTATATCGAATTTCAAATGATACCATCATTCCGGGTTGAATTCCGGAAACATGCATTTGAAATGCATTTGTCTCATTCCAATTCAAAAAGAAAGGATCAACTTTTTTCTTAGCTTGTTCATATAATTCTCGAACTTTTTCTTTGTCTTGCATTTCTGCTTTATAGGATTGATTCCCTACTTTCACAATACCACCATGAATCATGATTGATGGATGTGCAGGCATTAAGAGCGAAGCCTCTATGGTTGTTGTTCCACGATAGATAAAACTCTGCTTAATGATGCATTCAGTAATAACACCATTTACATTAGCTTGAATATGCGTGGAGTCGGGAATGAGAGAATCAATATCAGAAGCATCACTATTGACGATAAAACGAGGGAATGGAATGTCTTGAGCCGATATTCGATGTGGCATCGAATACATACAGAGCAATACCAACAATATGTATAATCGGTTCATAGTGATCTAAAATGGGTTCGAATAGATTGACAAATATACCCATTCCGCATGGGAAGGCATTGATATTGCCTAATGTTCATGATTAAATTTTGATTTCCCAATGTATATCTTGTGTTTTTGCGTCCACTTCCATTCTTATGAGGGTGGATTCTTCGACACGACCATATGCTCTTGAATAAACGGCGGGAAGGATTTCCCAGGCGAATCCCGACAAAGAATTTAAGGTGATACTATTCCCCAATGGACTCATCAACTGCACTGTCCCTGCTTTGATCTGTGTGGCTTCAATGCCCGGTACGCAGTGAAATTGTACAATTTTACGCATTGATATCTTACATGTGTCATGTCCTTTAATGCCAAATGGAGAGCAAATCATATTTCGCATATGTGGTTCACCATAAGCATGATGAATCCCCCTCCACACTGTATCATTGAACATTGCATCTGCTTTTGCTTGATCGGGTTTCATCCAAAACAATAAATCTCCAGGCCCTTCAATCCATGTATTTTGTTCTTTTCCAGGAATGACCAATGTTGAATGCATAGTTACCGATCTACCAATATTTCTCATCAATGGTGAAGCTGTATACCAAAATGTACCAGGATCACCCAGAAACTCTTCTCCATTCACACTGAGAACAAATGACAATTGATCATTATGAGCATGTCCTCCTTTCCCCTTTTGTCCGGTTGACCCAGCTCGTAAGATTGCCGAATATCGCTCATGATGAATGCTCCAAATTCCAAAAGCCGGGAATGAATTGATACGAGGATAAGCGTCTGAGAATGGTATTGGCAAAACAGAAGAATGAAGTGCAATATCTTCAGATCGACTGAGAGATGATAGCATTTGATATTCAATTGCTCCATTTCGTAAAAGCGATTCAGGCAATTGGTTTTGTAATGCTCCACAAATCAATCCAAGCGTTGGCCTACAATCCAATGTGTCGCAAATCCACTCATATGGTTCACTGACTTTTTTGGTAGGATACATTGTTTCAACATCAGGCAATTCATAACGAGGATTCAAATTGATATATGTTTTCGGTGCTTCAGCAGTATCAACCCATGACCCATTAGGAGTAATGCGAAGACAATATCCGCTGTCATTATCACCAATATTGGGAATATGCTTTGCATCAATCATGAGCTGAAGCATTCCATCATATGCTTTGTGTACATGCTGTTTAAGTTCATGTAATGTCTTTTTGAATTCCGAAGGTGTTGCAGGCTGTATAGTAGCAGACAAAGAACGTACATGAATTGGGCTCGTGCAGATTTTTTCTTTTTCTTCAGGAGAGAATGAGGTTGTTATTGCCAAGATGATAGCCAGCATTTCTGATGAGAATCCATGATATGGAAGAGATGCCTCAAAGTTCAGCCCATCAATCCCAAATTGTTGACTTGACTCTGCGGCTGCTTCTGCAATTGCAAAGCGAATCAATGCGCAATTGCAATGAGCATATTCATGATGCGCAAACCACAATCCATTGAACTTTTCCATTGCACACCAAATCTTGGAGGATTATATGCAATGAAATCCAATACTTGCGTGCGAAACACATGAGCATAGAATTCCTTACTTCTTATTGGAGATTCTTCTTGTTCAGATAGTACTGCTGCACATGCAAGACCGGGGGCATGCGTAAATCTCCCCAACTCCCAAGGCACTTTAATATCCGAACCGCGTTTAGTACCATATCCAATCTCACTGTGATGACTCAATGCATCCCAACGATATCCTGATTTGCAATCAAGTTGCCAATCGATTGGATGATACTGCACACGATCAGCTTGGTGTTTCACATAATAAGGTGAGGACAATAACACATCTAGAATTCTTGCCGATTCAGGATAATTGGAAGCAGTAACAAGCTCTTTCAATCGGGCATGATGATCCTTGCTCGGGACGCTCATGTTCACCCATCCACTGTCCAAAATGGAAAATATCGACTGACAATGATTATCAGCCAAAGCTTTGATGGACAATGCATGAGTGAATACTGACTCGCCTGCCGGCATTTGTACGATTGGTGGAATATCTGCAAAAGGAAATGCTTCCGCAAATGTAGAGACTCGTTTGTCTTTTATGGCTTCAAACCATGCTCCACTTTCTTTGGCAAGCCTTCGATAGGCCTTGGAGGCCAATTGGCTCAAAGGAACCATACGAAGTTGTTTAATGAGATGTTTCATACTATTTGATTCAGGCTGAATGGGAGATTACCTACCTTTTTTATTATCCGTTTTCGTGCCATTTTTTTTCAATTCAGGAAACTTGACAAAGCAGGGTTATTGTTTTATCATTTCACTGTCAAACATAGCAATTCACCATGGAAAATAATGATGCATCACCCACAAATTGAAGAACTTCGCGAAAAACTCATTCACCATCCTCTCTATAATGCTCTTACGAATGGAGATGATATCCGAAGATTCATGGAAACCCATGTATTTGCCGTATGGGATTTTATGTCGCTTCTAAAATCATTGCAAAGAAATCTTACTTGCATAGATATACCTTGGAGTCCAAAAGGCGATCCCGAAATCAGACAGCTTATCAATGAAATAGTTCTCGGCGAAGAATGTGATGTCGATGAACAAGGCATTGTTATGTCGCACTTTGAAATGTACCTCAAAGCAATGCAAGAACTTGAATGTAATATGAAACCGATTCAAACCTTTATGGAATTAGTTTCACAAGGTATGTCGATCAATGAAGCACTCATGAAAGCCAATGCTCCACATGGTGCTCAGGAATTTGTCAAACATACCTTTTCTATCATTGAGACTGGAGCAGTGCATTCAATTGCGGGTGTGTTTACCTATGGTCGTGAAGACCTCATTCCCGGCATGTTTCTATCCATCATTGATGCATTACAAAAAGATGGTGTGATTCGCGCCCCAAAATTGCAATACTATGTGCAAAGACATATCGATGTTGATGGGGATCATCATTCACATCTTGCCATTCGCATGGTAGAACTACTTTGCAATGATGAGAAAAAACAACAAGAAGCTCATTCAGCAATTATCTCGGCACTTGAATCTAGAATCGCTCTCTGGGATTCTATCATAGCAAAAAAAAAGAGAGAATTTTAAAGACCTCCCCTGCGGCCTCAAAAATTCTCTCATATCCTGGTCAATTTTGTTCTGCATCATCAGATCAGCCAAAGATCTTCCCCGATGCTGAACCAAGAAATCTGCCATGGCAGAAAATCAATTAATTGAACTGATGCAATATAGTGTGTGCCTCCATAATTGCTTCTACTCATTATCTACTCATTTTGACCTTTTTTGAAGATTTTTTTCAAGTTATAGTCAGATTTATCTTCGAATTTTCTGGTTACAGTTTCCTTGGGTATAAAATCAGTAGTTTTGCCACATGAATGTAGCCGTTAATGATCCATATGCCGCCTTGCGTTTCCCTTCCTTTCGCCGAATTCTCCTTGGCAGGTTATTCCTCACATTAAGTATACAGATTCAGGCGGTTTCAATTGGTTGGCTTTTGTATAGCAAAACTGGTGATCCTTTGGCCTTAGGATTTAGTGGTTTGGCAGAAGCAATACCATATATCACTACTTCGATGTTCTCGGGATATGTTGCAGATACACAGAACAGAAAACATGTATTGATGGGAGCATTGTTTTTTCTGTTTCTAGCTTCTGTTGGACTTCTCTTTCAAATTATGTCCGATTTACAAAATGCTGATTCTGTATTGCAAACGATGCCATATTATATAGCACTTGCTTGTGTTGGTTTATCTCGTGGTTTTATGGGGCCATCATTACAAGCATTATGGGCTGATATTGTTCCAAAAGAAGTGTATCCAAATGCTGCTACATGGTCTGCAAATCTCTTTAATTTTGCAGCAGTAGCCGGGCCTGCAATTGGTGGACTATTGTATGGATTCATGGGTCCAATCTCAGCAAATATTGCAGTTTGCCTACTCATTCTCGGTTCACTTGCGGCTTTTTCATTTGTTCGATATACAAGACCTCAGCAATTCACCTATACCGAAGGATTATCTCAAAAACTGACAGCAGGTTTGAAGTTTGTGTTTTCACATCAAGTATTGGTTGGCGCGATGGCACTTGACATGTTTGCTGTATTGTTCGGTGGCGCGCTTGCTTTATTACCCGCCTTTACGAAAGATGTATTGGCACTCGGCCCTGAAGCATTGGGTATATTGAGAGCTGCTCCATTTGTTGGTTCTTTATTGATGGGCATGTATTTGGCACATCATCCACCCATAGAAAAGACCGGCATATGGTTGCTGATTGCAGTTGCAGGTTTTGGTGCATGTATCATTGGATTTGCCTTTTCTACGCATTATTACCTTTCATTGATACTCATTGCTGCAAGTGGAGCATTTGACAATATCAGCATGGTTATTCGAGGAAGTATTGCCCAATTACTTACTCCCGATGAAATGCGTGGTCGCGTTTCAGCAGTCAATGGAATTTTTATTGGTGCATCCAATGAAATTGGAGCTTTTGAAAGTGGGCTGGCGGCAAGATTATTGGGACTCGTACCATCTGTTATTGCCGGAGGATCCATGACCCTCTTGATAGCTGCTTTTACTTCCTGGAAAATGCCGGCATTACGAACATTTTCAATTCATGAACATGGACTGAATACAAGAGAATAGATCCATTCAACCACAAGCCAAATATTCTTTGTAATTTGTGGTGCAGTAATAATACAATCCACCTATACGCACTCCTATGGAAGCCCATTCAGAAGGAATATCAACTATTCCTATCGACAATGATATCCCCCCTTCATTCACATTGGGAATTGAAGAGGAATATATGGTTATCGACCCTTTGACATTCGATTTAAAATCCCATGTCGATGTAGGACTACTTGAAAAAAGTCAATTGCTCCTTCATGAACATGTCAAACCAGAAATGCATGGGAGCATGCTTGAAATCGGTACGAATGTCTGCAAGAATATTGTCGAAGCAAAAACCGAATTGACCAAAATGCGTTCGATCATTTGGGCATTGTGTAGACAAAACGGACTTCTTCTCGGAGCAGCAAGCACACATCCATTCGCGCAATGGGAAGATCAGGAGATTTATCCTGATGAACGATATCGCATATTGATTCGTGACATGCAAATGCTTGCTCGTTCACTCGTGATTTTTGGTATGCATATACATATCGGCATTGAAGATCGTGGACTTCAGATTCAAATCATGAATGAGATGCGATATTTCTTACCGCATATTCTGGCAATTTCAACAAATTCACCATTCTGGACAGGGCATGTTACAGGATTGAAATCATATCGATCAAAAGTTTTTGAGAATTTTCCCCGAACGAATTTACCGGATGAATTTTCAAGTTATGCAGAATATCAAGCATATGTTGATATGCTCATCAAGACCGGATGCATAGATAATGCAAAGAAAATTTGGTGGGATATTCGCCCCCATCCATTATATCCAACATTGGAAATTCGTATATGCGATATTCCAATGCGAATAGAAGAAACAATTGCGATTGCTGCATTGTGTCAGGCAATTGTAAAAAAACTCTATACACTGTATACCAAAAATTTGAGTTTCAGAAGATATTCACGTGCATTGATTCTTGAAAACAAGTGGCGGGCAGTTCGTTATGGATTGGATGGTAAATTAATTGATTTTGGAAAACAAAAAGAAGTTTCCACCAGAGATCTCATCAGAGAATTATTAGAATTTGTTGATGATGTAGTTGATGATCTTGGTTCAAGAAAAGAACTTGAATTCATACATGAAATTCTTGAAATGGGGAGTGGTGCTGACAGACAAATTAAAGTATATGAAGACACTAAGTCATTCGACGAAGTAGTTGCCTATATTCATAAGCAAAGTACGATGGGCTTGCATGATGATGTTGGACCATATATCAAAGATATGCGCTGATGATGCAAACATTTCAAACAAAGAATCCAATGTTTCGTGAAACCATACTTTCCCATTTGGAAAGACAAGAATTCATGAAATCCATTCATGCCACACTCACTTCAATCGAACTTGGTACTGTGATTGCCGAGATACCATTACAACAAATGCATCAACAGCAAATTGGATTGGTTCATGGTGGCGTGACAGCAACCATTGCAGACATCGCAGCAGGTTTTGCAGGTTTTACTCTTGTAGGACCGGATGAGCATACGGTAACCGCTGAAATAAAAGTGAGTTATCTCCGACCAGCAAGAGGTGTTTTGCTTCGCGCAATTGGTACAGTGCTAAAACAAGGTACGTCAATGCATTTTTGCCAAGCACATGTATATTGCATCGATGGCGATGGGCAAGAGCAATTGATTGCTCATGCCACAACAACGATGGCAATCATTAAACCTCAACAAATTGGGGTTCTATGAGTTCACAAAAAGATTTCACACCAAGATTGGGTCTTATAACAACGGTATCAATCGTTGTTGGAGGCGTAATAGGAAGCGGGATTTTTAAAAAACCGGCCAGCATGGCTTCGCAGCTTGGTTCTCCTGAATGGCTTTTATGCATTTGGATATTGGCAGGAATGCTTACATTATTTGGAGCACTCACGAATGCTGAAATTGCCGGAATGATTCCAAAGACGGGAGGACAATATGAATTCTTCCGAACTATGTATGGTGAATTCACTGCCTATCTATATGGATGGGCAATGTTCAGCGTTGTACAAACCGCTTCAATTGCATCAATCACATATATCTTTGCTGACTCCGTTCAATCACTCATAGCACTACCAAGATTTTCACCTGATATAGAAGCATTGTCATTACATTTACCATTCATTGGTTCAATCTTCCCTCTAAAAGATATTGGCATCAAAGTTCTTACCATCCTGGCGATTCTCTTCCTTACATTTGTGAATTATCGCGGCGTCACTCTTGGCGGTACTGTACAAGTACTGTTCACTACACTCAAAGTGCTAGCCCTTCTCTTTATCGTAGCTATGGCATTTGCCTTGGGCAATGGAGATTTTGCGCATTTCAGTCGCGACATGATATCAGTTGATGGAGTCGGAGGAGTTCCAACAAATTGGTCACTCATTTCTTCATTGGTCATGGCTTTGTCCGGCGCATTCTGGGCTTATGATGGATGGAATAATATTACTTATATAGCAGGTGAAGTTAAAGAACCATCAAAAACTATTCCACGAGGATTATTTCTTGGAATGATCATCATCATTTCAGTATACCTGCTCATTAATCTTGCTTATCTGTATATTCTTCCCATCGATTCGATGGCTCAATCATCTCTTGTTGCAGTTGATGTTGTGAAAGCAATCTTTGCTTCCATAGACCCCGGATTGGCTTCCCTTGCCACTGCATTTATTTCAATTGCAATCATGATTTCCACATTTGGAGCTTCAAATGGAACGATACTTGTAAGCTCTAGAGTATACTATGCAATGGCAAAGCAAGGGTTGTTTTTTCGATCAATTGGGAATGTTCATCCAAGATTCAAAACTCCCGGAAGAGCATTAATTATTCAAGGTATTTGGTCATCGGTACTAGTATTCAGTGGAACATTTGATACACTGACAGACATGCTCATTTTTGTGTCTTGGATTTTTTATGCCATGGGAGCATTTGGAGTATTTGTCTTGAGAAAAAAATTGCCGGATCACCCTCGTCCCTATCGCGTTTGGGGATATCCCATTGTTCCAGCAATTTTTGTGATCTTTGCCATTGGATTTGTAGCATATACCCTCTACAATGATATTGCAATGTATCTGGCCGGTACAACTCCAATTATCAATTCAGTTTTTGGTTTGGCATTGGTTGCACTTGGAATACCGTTTTATCTGTATTTTCGCAAGCAACAGCATTTTTCTTCTGAAGAACAATGAATACCACACTCTCAGTTTATTTTGGTTCAGATCGAACATATATTGCGCTTCTCAATACAGCAAGAGAAGGTATTGAGGTTATGCATGCAAATGTATTTCCCCATGCTTTAAAAAGTGAACTTGATATCAACCATTTATCACAATTGATCACAAAAGATCTTGCTCCATTTCATGGAATGGTTCAAGAAGTTACATTCAGCATCCCGATTGAGAAAGTCTATATTTATCAAGTTCCCAATGCTGATCTTTCACGAAAAGCTGAAATCAAGGAATTACTGAGTGCCGAAATCCAAGCTGTAGAACCGGGAAAAACACCTGACGATTTTTTGATCATGTTAATACCGGGAAATACTTCAGATAATGGTTCAAAACACATGCTTGCCGTATTGACAGATCTTGAATTGATAAATCTATGCAAGAAATGTCTTTCCGGATTTAAGGTAAAGATTTCTTTTGCACAAAACAGTCAATTCGCAGCTCACTCTGCATGCATAGCGAATTATCCTGAATATGCAGGAAAGTCAATTGCTATTTTTGGTGTTCAACATCATTTCATTGATGTGAGTGTTTTACATGCAGGCAATCTTGCATTCTATTCTCTTTACGGAATTCCTGAGGGTGAAGATTTTGGTTCTGTTTGTGTGAAAATTCTTACCTCAACATTACCTACCTATCTTGCAGATATTCCAACCCCTGATTTGGTATTACTCTACGGCGAAGGGCTACGAAAGGATTTACTTGATGTACCTGTTATTGGCGCATATTTAAAGCCATTACAAGAGAAAGAAATTACCTATCTATAATTATTTCATCAGCATGATCGAACTAGCTTGATGCGAACCATCATTCATGACAATATGAAGGAAATACATCCCTTGGACTAAACCCTGCAATTGAATCAGTCCACTTGGAATTTCTTGTTGTTCATAATTTGCAATGAGTGATCCTCGCATGTCCATCAATGATATTCGATGAATCCTCGCTGAAGGCATATTCCATCGAATGATCAGTTCGCCTGATTCAACAAACATCATTGGTGCATCAATGCCATGATTCTTTTCTTCTTCTGTACTCGTTTGTGTTTGTGGAGATACAAGGAGAATACACTGCGTAATGGCATCACTACCTATATACAGTCTTCCTTTTGTGTCGAATGTCAAACCAACAGGACGAGCCCAGCCCCAATTTGAACTTTTTGTTGAATCTGTCATGAAGCCCGTAAGAAAATCCGTTGTAAAGTTTGCCGTTGTGTCATATTGATTATCAAAATCCAAATAAATGATTTTTCCTCCAGTCGCGGGAGATCTATTCCACGATCCACGCAATGCAACAAATATTCCATTTCGATATCGTTCGGGCATATTTGGGTGAGAAGAAATCAATGCCATCGGGGCGCTATGTGCTTGTATTAATGCTGCAGGTTGCACCATACTTTGTACTTTCATTGAATCATTTGCCGTCAAAGGCAATAATGCTTTATAATCGGCAGGCGAGGCATTGGAAATTGGAAAATATATTCCATGAGAATGTGCAAAGGGGTACCCATAAAAACCATTCTCTCTCAATACATCAATCCATTCAGGAGGAATATTATTTCCTTGATTATCGCTTCCATTATTTGCAGCCCAAACTCTACCGCCTCTCATTAATAAACCAACTGCATTTCTAGTTCCGGTCACAAATGTTCTTCTTCCGGTTCCATCAAGATTCCATTCCTCTACGAGTGCCCTTTGAAAATCTTGCGATCCGGGTTCATCAGATCTGCATACATTGCACCGAGATCCGATTGACAAATAAATTTTTTGCCGCACTGAATCAATCAAAATTGTTCTTGTGGTATGACCTCCCCCTGGCTGTGTAGCCCCCTCTGCTATAGGTGCAATAAATTCTGATCTTGATTCATAAAAACCATCTTTATTCAAATCTTGCAAGCGAAGAACTGAGCGTTCCTGTGCCGCATAAAGATCACCTCTATAGAATGCAATATCATGAGCTACAACATTTGTTGCAATCTTCTTGATTGTATCGGCAATGCCATCAGCATTGTTATCAGGTAAAGCAAAAATGGATGCCGCTGACAAATCGGCTATATGTAACACAGTATCCGGACTCCATGTCATGAATCGCGGTTTCTGTAATGGACTTCCAGCATAGAAAACAGAAACCTTAAACCCATCTGGAACATTCACCCGAGCATTCACGGGGAAAGCAGCGCCATATTTTGTTGCCCCTTCAATGAGAACAGATTGCAATGGATCTTGCACATATGGGGTCATTACAGGCATATCTTGAGCAAATGCCCCAATGCCAAACATGAAAAAACAAAGAAAGAAATATATCATGATTTGATTGAGATTGTGACTAATGGTAATTTGCTGTGTTAATACAGTAAACATACTCCACAGCTTCATTGGTTCAAATCTATGCAGAATTTTTTATACTTGATCACATGTATCTTTTGTTCTACTCTACTAGTATTTTCACAGCCATCTCGATTTGAGTCTCGAGGCATGGGAGGTGGATCCGAATTCCACTCATTATCCATTTCTTCATTTGCACCTTTTACGCTGCGGGTTTCCGGTAGTTCTTCTCAATTGTTTACAAGCACGGATCTCGGAGTATCATGGATAGCCAATCAGCACGGAACAATAGCTGGTGGAGGATTTGCCGGAAAAGTAACCTATACTTCCAGCCCACTGATTCAATTTGCCATCTCAGAACAGAAGGGATTGCATGTTCCCATTAAATCAACTGATGCCGGGAGAACATGGACTCCAATCAATGATCCTACATTTGGTGGAGCATATACCATTCATGCAGATCCAGCAGCTACCAATCGACTCATCTTATCAGATTATACCGATGTATATTTTTCTTCGGATGGCGGTGCAAATTGGACAATTGCATTTAGTGAAGTAACCGAAGGTGCTGATGGATGCTATATTGCTGGAGTATTATTCGACGGCACTTATATTATGGTTGCTACACAAGCGGGAATTTATACTTCAGAGGATAATGGATTATCTTTTTTGCGCGATCAATATTATGATTTGCCGAGTCAAACAGGCATTGTTTCATTTCAATATGGGACAAGTGGCAATTTGTACCGATTGGTTTGCCTTACAGCTCCAATGGAGATATTATATCCCGGTATTGAACCCGATGAAATAGCTGCCTATGACAATCTCTATATCATGGATGTCTTAGATGGAATATCCGGGGATTGGATTTCAAAAAAAAGTGCATTGCCTATTGGATTTTCACCTAATCAATGTGTTATGGCAATCAATGACCCATCCCGCATTTATCTTGCCGGTACAAATACTGCTTCTCAACCCATGATTGTACGCACTACAAATGGCGGTTTAACATTTCAATCAATGTTTAAAACTGAGAATAATCAGAATATCACAACTGGATGGATTGGCGCAGGAAGCGCATGGGATTGGAGTTATGCAGGTACGCCACTCACGCTTGCAGTGGCGCAAAAGAATGCACAGTATATTGGCTTTGGAGATTATGCCTCATTGCATCTTTCAAGTGATGGTGGTGATAATTGGCGACAAGCATATACAAGAAGCGCGGAACAACATCCACCAGGCACACTTATTTCACCTGATAAAACATATCAATCAAATGGACTTGAAAATTCCACAATACATGATATCATTCATGTCGACTCTTCAGTCATTCTCGCCGGAACTGATATAGGTGGCATCATTCGCTCAACTGATAATGGACAAACATGGAGTGCAAGCAAACTTCCAACACCATTTTCAACCTGCTATGCATTGGAGATTGCAGGAACAACTGTGTACGCTGCAATGTCTGAAAAAGCTGCCCTCTATTCCACCATCAATATTACTGATAGCATTCTTAATGATGCAAAAAGTGTATTGCTTCGATCAACAGACAAAGGTAATTCATGGACAATTGCACAAGAGTTTGAATCAACTGTGTATAGTTTGTGCTCGAATCCTCAAAACTCGAATATCATGTATGCAGGATTAGTGCACTCATCGAAAGGTGGCATTCTTGTTAATGACAATGTACATGGGAATGGAGTGTGGAAGAATCTGGCGAATCCTCCAAGAACTGAAGGACATCCTTATAGCATACTTGCATTAAAAGATGGAACGCTCATCTCAACATTTACTGCAAGAAAAAGCGGAACTACACTTACACAAAGCTCAGGTGTTTTTTCATCAGTTGATGGTGGATTAACATGGAAAGATCATTCAAATGATGCAATGAAACTATGGACCACTTCCATTTCGATTGACCCACATGATCCATATAGAAATACGTGGTATGCATGTACTTGGAGTAATCCTTTGCAATCCACAGATAATTC
>RGCF01000381.1 GCA_009919265.1 Bacteroidota bacterium
TAAAAGTGAAAGATATACCGAATTTTATCTTATCACCACCTACAAAGAAGGTTGTACTGGTAGTGGCCAATAATGATGAAACATTCAATGATACGTTGATGAGTAAGGTGAGGCCATACGTAACAAAGGTGTATGCGGTAAATAGTTCTGCAATAGGAGCAATACAGATTCCTATGGGATTTAGAGATTCTCAATATACCCCTCATGCGGTAATGTATACAATAAAGGAGGAAGCTAGTGGTGAAAGAGATATTCTTTGTCTTGTTAACTTCCTCATGGCAACAACGGATCTGCTCGTTACTGCATCAGAATCTCGTGGTGAAAGGAGAAGAGCATTGGATGCCTTTACTGGAAAGGAGTGGGCTACCATATCAAATGAATATATTAACTATGATTTTGGCAAATCACTGAATCATTCCGATGAAGAAACCAAACGTCGCCGTATAGATTACTATAAACAGCTCAATCGTACGAAGTTTGTTATATGTCCTCCTGGGGCAGGGATGGATACGCATAGAATATATGAATGCCTGTTTTTAGGATGTATTCCCGTAATAAAAACTTCATTTTTAGATCCAATGTATGATAGATTGGGAGGATGTTGGATAATAGAAGACTGGGATGAAGTAACTGAAGAGGAATGTGAACGTCGTTGGCAGTCGAGAACACATGCCACCCCACTATTGGATATAAATAACTGGATTGATAGTGATGAGGGATTCCAAGATATAGAGACTGAACAGAAAATATCATTTATTAGTTATGGTAATTCGGAATTTGCTATGGCTAGGGATCGGATAGGTAGGCAAGCAAAAGAGATGGGTATTTTTAATGGTACAATACAAGTGTATACACCAGATGATATTAGTGAAGACTTTAAGAAAAGAGCACATGCAGCCTTTAGTCAAAAACGCGGTGGTGGATATTGGACATGGAAGCCTTATGTAGTCTATGACATGTTGTCTAAAATGAATGAAAATGATATTCTTGTATACGCTGATGCGGGATGTATATTGAATAAAGAGGCGGTAGGAAGGCTGCGCGAGTACATTGATACTATATCTCCAAAGTCTGGTAAATCAATATTTGTTATGAGGCTTAATAGCCTAAGAGAACGTGAATGGACAGTGAACGCTGTATTTCAGTATTTTGGTATAGATAAGAATAGTGATATCTACACTTCTGACCAGATATTGGCTACCGTGGGGATATATCGTAAGACAAATGAGTCTATGGCGTTTGTAAAAGCATGGTTAGATACTGCACTTTCTAGACCAGATCTCTTTACAGATCAGTATACCGAAGATACAAAGAAAGATAGGAGTGATTTCAAAGAGACGCGCCACGATCAGAGTATTTTCAGTATTTTAATAAAATCAGAGCCTCATAAAAACTACGCTGTATATTTTGATGATGAAGTGGATAATCCGGATGAAAATGCTCCTATCAAGGCTATGAGGCAACGATGGTGAAGACATAAACCTTCCTCTCTATACTGTATAGGTAGCGATGGGCATATGCCTGAGCAAAAAAGAATGCATGCATGACGAACCAGTACAACAACCTCTACGAGAACAGGAGAACGAACAGCCGTTTGATCATACAAAACTCCGTATTAAGATTCCGAAAGATCCCTATCATGTAGATGGCGATAAGAAAACTCCTTGGGAGTCTTCCCCGCGCGAATGGGCACCCCCACCACAACATAAGGTGCGTGTCGCTATTCGAAGGGTGCGATCTCAGATAAGAGAGGCACATAGTGCCTAAATATTCTGGACAGAATACTTCTTCTTCAACTGTGCACGAAACGAAATAAGTTCTTGTTCACTAGCTTCTACGATCGCATCGGCCTCCTTTTGTTTATCTAGCAATACAGACAAAATCTCTGCACTGGGATTCTTTCTGTGTTTTGCCGCGTAGAGATCTCGCCAATGTAGTGCACGTCGCAGGACTTTCTGGTAACGTATAATAAGTTTGCCTAACTTATTTTGTTCAAGAGCCGAAAGCCTGGATAAAATCTGGGAAGTGAGTGGCTCGGACATCCTACCCCCCATACAGATTTCTTTCGAGCTTTAATCATCTCCCTATAATAATATCTGTGTTGTATAGATGGGCGGAGGACTGTTTGGAACACCCCTTTACTTGAATCCGAAATGTCTGGTGATCTCTGCAGCAGTCCTTATTGTATACTGGCTCCCGCATCCAAAGAACTTCTCACACAAGTTTGTGGCCGCGTTTCTTCTGGCCACGGCAACCTATATAAGTCTGGCCTGGTATGATGTCCTATATGATTGCAATGATCATTTGAAGCCGACACTTCTTGGATGGCTATCAGCTCCATTCAAACCTCCCGAGTATAAGGAGGAATATGACAAACTCCCTATAAAGTATCAGAAGATCGTTCGGTGGGTAGACATTGCTGTGCTTGCTATAGTTGGCTTGGCGATAGTATACCCCTATATACAGAAATAAATGGTATGTGTTAACTGGTATATTATGTAGGATATTATCTTATATAATATACTAATATGATAGGATGAAAAAAAGTCAAAGAATATATATAAACATATTATACACCTT
>RGCF01000382.1 GCA_009919265.1 Bacteroidota bacterium
AGGCGATGAGTCATACTACACCAGAATGGCTGTTAGTTATTTACTTAAGGACGACCTTCTGGATGAGTTACACTACGGTCTCTATGCATGTAACCCTAATGACTTAGGATTCATGGACCATCCAATTATAATCGACCTAACTAATAATACTATTTCAGATGATACTGGCATTCATAGTATTGATGAATTTATTAATTATCATAGTCTTGTGGCGACGGCCACTTCATAAAAAGAGGGTTGGGTCCCCTCTACGGGAGCGTAGGTCAGCCACTTGCGCTCCCCCATTTTTTTTGATACAATCCAATAGGAGGAACTATGGCATACAGCATTAGACGCAAACCTGAAAATACCAAAGAAATACAATACGCTAACAGATTTGCCAAACTTATTACAGAAGATATGGGACTAAATCTTGAGGCTGTTGGGTTTCATTTAGTTCGTAATCACCCTGTCATTGTGGCACGGCGTTTAGATGTTATTGCTTTGACAGCAGCAGAAGAGTATGATAAACTTATGGGAGAGTATTTGAACAACATGTCGGTAGCCTTTTCTGATAAGTGTGGTATTTTAGGTCAATTCTGGTTTGAATTCAGAGATGATGAAAAACTAAAAGATTTTATAGTATACAATGACATCGGCTTGCCTTTAGCATGGTTTATTGCTACAGGTGTAGTCACAGCAAACCCAATGGCAGAAGATTTTATAGATGAAACCTTCAACCTATTTCTTGCTGCGTTAAATGTAACAGAAGAAGAAGTCGAACCTTTTGATAATCTTGAAGCACTTCTTTCGTATGTAGAAGCAAAGAAAGAATAAAAATCTCAGCCCCTTCAGGGGCGCCCTAGAGATCTATATAACAAACCATCAAACCATTTTGCCATTGTATTACGAACCACTATAAAAATTTCCCAGAAACTTATTACGATCCAAACCATATTTTCCCCAAACCATATATCATAATATTTTTTGTTTGTCAAACCATTGTATCCTAGTGTATGATTGTATATAGTACTAAGGGTATTACGATCTCTTCTTTATCCCCCGCCGTTTTTTGCAGACATTACGAACGCCGATTTCTTCCCCCCTCCAGAAAGTTTGGCGGTATCAAACCAGTGTTATAATTAATATATGAGTCCACGACACTTTGACAAACTATCAAAAGCAGAATGGCAAACCTTCAACCATGACATGAAGGTTTTAACTGGTATGTTGTATACAATCGGGACTTATCCTTTACGACCATTCATTCCATCCCTTCGCAAAAAAGCGGGGAAAGATAAAAAACATTACGAACCACTCTATAATCCCCCTATAGATAAATAACAAACCATATTTCCTGGTTTTCTGGTTTTTTAAAACATTTTAAAAAGTATTACGAACTTATTGGAATTTTTCCTGGATTCTGGCAATTTTTCATCCTTATATCCTGGTTTGACAGATATGGGGCATATATGGTATAAGGGTTTGTCCGATATGATGGTTTGGGATATGATGGTTTGATAGGTGTATCAATTTTTCCCCGCCCATTACGAGCGCCCCTCTTAAAAACGTTCCATCCACCACTATCCTCCACTTTACTCCACTTTAACCCTATCCAATAATATAATCAGTAAGATTTATTTGTGGATAAACCTGTGGATAACTATACTTGACAAACCATCCAAACTAGATATAATTGATGTATGAAAACAAAAGAAGAAATAGCAAAATATAACAGAATTAGAACCAATGCCATTAATAGATTACGACAAGAATATTACGAAATCTATAGAACTATCTATATTGAGGAAGCACTTAAAGTAGGAGTTAGACCACCTAACCTACCTATTGTTAATGGAAAAAGGGCGGGGTCTAATAAAAATCATATTTGACTGATCTGGAGCATATCCATATTCTGCATATTGTACAAACCCTTTATTCTGCATAAACCTCAAGACATCATCTTTTAGCCATATATCGTCCCATAGGGGTTTATCTTCTACCTCTATATACACTGATGAGCATAATGAGAGTGTTTTTTCTGCTCCCGCCAAAACTTCTCGGTTTGCTCCTTCACAGTCTATCCATAGGGCTATATTATGGTCTTTAATATCTTTGAAGAATATGTCAAGAGTTGTGCATTCTATTTTCTCTGAATATTCTTTTTTATATCTACCAGATTTGATTCCATTATGCCCTACATCTGCTGGATCGGTTTGTCCATCATAAAAAATATCAACAAACCCTTCATGATCGGTAATCGCCTTATTGATATATTTTACTCTCGGAGCCTCAGTTGCAAGAACATCTTTATATCTATCAAAAACAGGTTTTGATGCCTCAAAGGCATACATGTTTGTCCACAATTTTTTGGACATTTGAACAGAAAAATCTGCATCATAGGCTCCAACCTCTATAGACATGGTTGGCGACAAACTATTTTGAAGTCTAAGAAAATCTACCATAGAATATACGTCGGTAAACATATTTAATTGTATCATATAGGCATTAATAGATATATTAACACATAGTGCTCGTGTAGAGCATTAAAGTGTTTATATTTCTATTTTCCGCCGAACTTTAAAACAAAAGATAAATGTT
>RGCF01000383.1 GCA_009919265.1 Bacteroidota bacterium
GTAATAAATGGGTAATTTTTTCAAACAATTTTGAAACAAACATTTATTTTTTTCAAAATAAAGAAAAATCGGGCAAAAACCAGAATGAGCGAAGCGAATGACACAAAATTTCTCGTTTTTCCAAAAAGATTTATAAAAATAACTCTACTTAATCATATATTTAATACCAAACATTGTCATTAATAATGAAATTGTATATATTACATATATCACAAATAGTACCCATGCCCATGCGTAACATTTACCTACTACAACACAATTAATATTATATGCTACTAAGAAAAACCCACCAGTAATAAGTAAACCAATTACAGGATGATACATTACTGCAGTTGCTAAACCCATTGATATACCAAATAATACCATCATAAATGAAAATATAGTCATCTTAATCTTACCAACTATTACAACCTTTGTAGATACGTCTTTAATAGTATCGTCTCGCATTATATAATAAATAAGAAAATAATCTATGGTGCATGAATATTAAATGTACATGCTGATGTAATACCTATTGTATGTAATGTTCTTGATAAACTTGAATATGATTGCGATGACCTAAATATATGCATTGTATTTAAACTTCCTATAATAACAATTTCAGCTACATTATTAAATTCATATATTCTTCTTATGTAATTAAATATATCTACTAAATTATGTATTCTAGGATTCCATGAAGTATTAATATTTACTGTATTACCATTCGTTAATAATTGATATGACAATTTAATAACTATATCATTATTATAAAAGAATCTTGGTAAAGGTATTTCTGCAATTAGTTCAGGTACGTCATTGTTAGATACATCCTCATCTGGAGTAGGTGTACTACCTACATGAGCACGACAATTAGGACATGTATTTTGTCTTCTGAACCAGTTTAATATACATTGTTCATGAAATGAATGATTACATTCTAAATCAACAACTGTTTGATGTACAATCATGTTATCATGACATATACTACAACTATTTATATTATCAGTTGTATTAATAGTTCTTCTAGTTAAATTATTAATATCGTCTTGTGATACAGGGTTATTATTCGAAATACCATTACGAATGTTGGATATATTAGATAAAATACGTACTAATAATGCAGTATCCATAGATATTCTAACATTATATAAAAAAATGAGAATAAAAAATGTAGCTACAAAATAAAAATGAACGTAATTATTCCACCGTCAATTACTCCGTTTGTTAAAAATAAAAGAGAGAAAGATAAACCAATATTCACTGTTTATAAACATAATACAGGTGTATTCTCAATTCAATTGAAAGATTTTCAAACACAATATTTAAAAACAACTGTATTTGGATTTGCTAAAGAAAAAGATGCATACAAATTTGCATGTATGATAGAAGACCATCGAGATATAACAAAAGAATGGCCAAAAAAAGAATTTGAAGATGAAAACATAGGATTAAAATTATTTCATAATAGTTATAATACTCGTGAATTCCCAAATATTCTTGAAATACAAGAATGGAATATTAATGATTTAAAAATATATTGTATGTTAAACTTTACTGATTTATTGTATCTTACAAATATATATAAAAATGATTATGGTAATTTTAATGTACAAGGACAACTTATTAAATTAGAAACATCTATAGAATATCAAGCTGAATTTCTAAAGATAATGTACGATAAATAACTATTCTATCCATGCTGTTAAGCCATTTTCTACTAATTTATTACAAGCATCTTCTGCAGCTGTCAAATTATTACACTGTATTTTAGCAATTTTAACTTTATCTAAACGATGTATTATATAATCGACATCATCTACACTTAAAACAGGAAAGGCATCTTGTAAAAACATAGCCATTGTATCATAACTATGTATAGGCGATTGTATTTCTATTATTATCTTTTTTGATTCTTCATAACTACATGATAATTTAGAGCTTGCACTTGATGATAAAGATATACCTGATAAAGGTATATTACTTGAAGAATCATACGAGACAGATTTAGAAAAATGAGCATTAACTGTGGTAGATAAACGTACTTTCGTATTTTTATGTCTATTTATTTTTTTACATGGAATATCAATTGGATTAGATTGAATCATCTTGTATAAATTCAAGAAAAGAATAATTGTCATTTTTTTCTTCAGAAAATTTTTTATACCGAGCTTTCAAAGATTTTATAGGAAAGAATTTATCGCATTTATAATGTTTATGTATTAAAGTTAAATATATATGTGTATATCTGTGATTGTATAATGCTTCTCTGTATAAACCCTCGCCACCAATAATAAATACTGATTCTATAAAAGAAAATTGATTAATTGTATTATGTGCTTCATCTAAAGATTTGACAACTATAGCGCCATTTATAGTATCATTATCAAGCGATGTAGAAATAATTATATTAATTCTATTAGATAAAGGTTTAAATTTTTTAGGTAAAGATAACCATGTATTTTTACCCATAATAACTACATTTATAAAACCATAATTGTGTGTATTTGTAGTAATATCTTTGAAATGTTTCATATCCTGTGGAATAGTCCATGGAATTTTATTATTAATACCAATACCACCATCTTCAGTACATGCAAC
>RGCF01000384.1 GCA_009919265.1 Bacteroidota bacterium
TATTTTGAAACATTAGTTGATAAGAAAGAAGATGATATAGAAGAAAAGAGTGAAAAGGTTAAAAATGACTATCCATCTATAGAACCTTTATCATTTAATAATGTTCTAGTAACAATTATAGATAAATTACGTACATATAATATTGATAGGGTAAAAGAAGCACTTTCAATTATATTAGCACCTTTATCCGAAAAAATTGATAAAGTACCAAATCCTATAAATATAATAGACGATTTAAAGAGTAATTCTACTACAATAGATGATGTGGTAGCTCTAATTACTAAGTGGGTAAGTACATTAAAGACTGAACGTGCTAAAGTATTTTTTAATGATTTACAATATTTTAAATTACCTGAAAATACAGATAAAATATTTGTAGCTACAAATAAATTTCAATATAGAGAACAGAAATTTCTAACACTATATTCAGATATTCATGATGTTGTTGAGGGTACTAATACGTCAAAATATGATGGTAATATTGGGTCTTTTAATATATATGATGAGGTGACAGAATGGAAAACACCTGAAGCTGTCATTGATGAAATTGAAGTACCCAAATATACATTTTTATCAAAAGTAAAAAATGAAGGTTTGAAAGAGTTATTAAATTATATAATACCTGTATGTGATAATATTAAAAATATATCAGGATTACCTTGGAACTTGGAATCACTAAGTAATTATATTGAAAAGAAATATGAACGTAATTCACGTTTAGAGCAATTAAAATTATTGAATAAAGATGTATCCGTAGTTATCTTACAAAAACAAATTGATACAAATCCTATTGTTATGAAAGAATGGACAACTATTAAAAAGACAGTATTAATAGATGTATTCAGTAATTTTTGGTTAGATACATGGAATAATTTATTAGAAGGAAGTTTAGAATTTGTACCAGGAATACATGGTTCTTTTATTTATATACAATATTGGAAAACAACTGGAAAAGGAATATTAGAATATTTAAATGCTATAGTTGAAGATATAAAAGAATTAGATTGGAAAACATTTGAAAAAGATGTGTCAGAAAATGTAGCTACAAATTATTCTGATAAATTTAAAGAACTTACTGAGTTATCAAAAATTAAGGCACCTATAACAGATGCAGTAACAAGAGCACAGATGTCTTTTTATGCTACATATGAATTGGCTAAAACAAATAAAGGAGCTAATATATTACCTGGATATATAACATCATTTATTAATTTACCATCTTTATTACCACAAATAGCAGTAAAAAGAAAACAAATAACATGGATGATGGGTTGTTGTTTGGTTAATTTAAATGAAAATTATACTGTGGATTCAGATTGGAATAAGAAGTTAGTTGCTTTATGGAAGATGAAGTTACATTTAGCAAAAGATAGATGGTTAAAAGACCGTCCTCCATTACGTGTTTATTATGGACAAAAGATTAAGAAAAAAGAGAAAGAAAAAGAAGAGGAGGAAGAATTACCACTTGATATAGAAGATATGGAGAAAATTGATGAAATAGTAATAGATGTTAATGAAAGTATAAGTAATACAGATATTAAAAATATGGAATACGATGGAAATAAGATATTTGAGATATGTAAGACAAATCTAAGTAAAAATTTCACTAAAGCTCAATCAAAATTTTTAAATGAAAATTTATTCCTCAATAATTTACGATATGACCAAATAATTACAATAATGAATGGATTAATTAAATTAAATACACAATCGGAAAATATTGACACATTAATTGAAATTAAAAGAACTTTATTGAAATTTAGTGAAGCTCAAGATGTCTCATTATTTACACATAAAGGTATGTACTTATTAACGAAAGTACTCTTATTAGCTAATGAAAAAACGAGAAAGGCGTATTATGAATATATCTACAAATGGATTGATACAAATAAGGTTATGACTTTATCAGAAATAGCAGACTTCATTACATATATACGTGAAACACAAAAAGACTTATCACTTCAAAAGTTAGATATTATGGATGATGATGATAGAGAAAACATTAGTGAAACTAAACGTCTTAAATTATCTAAATTAATAACACAGGAAGAATTGTTAAAAGCATTAAATGAAGAACAACCGGTTCAAGAAGAGGTTATTGAAGAACCTACATTAGAAAAAATAGATGAAGCGAATGAAGATGACGCAATAAAGGAGTTTTTTCCACATAGTAATGATGAAGATTTTAGTGATGATGACTAAATAGTAATAGGTTTGAATAAAGAAGATTTAGATAATAATAATTTTTGTAATACTGAATTTTTAGCATCAGAATCTTTTATATTTTCACCACTATTTTTACGTAAAATAGATGGTTGTTGTGTTAATGGAATAGCATCATAGTCTCGTGAAGAAACAACATTTGCGTCATCATATTTCATTTCAAAAGGATTTGATGGAGATATAGGATATAAGGCTATTTCATCTTCAGATACTTGCTCAGTTATTTTAATATCAATTATTTGATTCGTATAAGTATTAATATAGAATAAAACTTTTTTGCCTTCAAATTTATTATTTCTATAAAGAATAACTTCAATTAATAATTTATCTAAAAACCATGCTACTAGTTTGTCACTA
>RGCF01000385.1 GCA_009919265.1 Bacteroidota bacterium
TGCTGCGTTAGCTGCATCTGTTGCTGCGTTAGCTGCATCTGTTGCTTCGTTAGCTGCATCTAGTGCATCTGAAGCTGCAGAGTTACCTGTTACTTCAAGAGTTGCTGAAGCAATACCTGCTGGAGCAAGTGAAGCACCAGTACCTGAGGTAGCTGTTGTTCCAACATAACCAGCTGCATCGTCAACCTGAGCATAAGTTGCTACTGCAAGTCCTGCCTTGATTGTTGCTGTTCCGTTTACAAGGATTTCTGCTTCACCAGATGCGTTTGTTACTACATCCTGTGATGAAACTCCTGCGCCCAACCAGCCTGTGCCAGATGTACGTGAGAAGTTAACGGTTGCACCCTTAACTGGGTTACCGAAGCGATCCTTAACAGTTGCCTTTGCAACGCCACCGGTCTCAGAAAGAGCCACTGTACGTGCATCAGCTGCAACAGTTACAAAGTTAACCTTTGTTGTAACAGTCTTTGTACCAGCAGTTGCTGTGATTGTTACTGTTGAAGGAGCTACCCAGCCAGCGATGTAAGTTGTAGCAACACCAGTTGAGCTGGTGTAAGCAAGCTTACGATTTGAAGTATCTAGGTATGAGCTCTTGAATACAACATTTGAGCTGTCAGCTGTGAATGTAACTGGTGTACCTGAAATTGCAACACCATTTGCATCTGTAACTGTGAATGCAAGTGTAACTGCACCAGCTTCTGGACCAGTTGCAGCAGTTGAGATTGCAGACTCAGTTGTTGCTACGGTCTTTGTTGGTGAAGTTGTTACCGCAATCGCAGATGGAGCATTTCCTGCAGCAAATGAGATTGTTGAGGATGATGATGAAGTTGAGGTTCCATATGTGAATGTTGCAGTTACTGTTGATGTCAACACTGTGGTTGATGTCGAAGTATCTGTCAATGTGTATGTTGAGTAACCGTTTGCATCAGCAAGAACAACTGTTGGAGCTGTTGTTGCATTACGTCCAGTTACTGTCCATGAAACAGCTGCTCCCGCAACTGGCTGGCTGTACTGATCAAGTGCTTGAGCAGTAAGTGTAATTCCGCCACCAGTTACGATATTTGCAGAAGATGGACTGATTGTTGAAGTCACTGAACTTACTGCGATATCTGCAGCAGTCAGCTTCAATGTGTAATCAGTTCCGTTGCTCTTTGCCCATGTAACAGTAATTGAGTCACCAGCAACAAGTCCTGCTGTTGGAAGTGTAACTGAGCCATAACCAAGTGTGTCATCAATTGCAACCGCAAGTGAATAACTAACAGACCCTGAATCATCACCTGAAACATCTCCGGAATTGTCATTGACATTTAAATCAATAACACGTGAAGTTGCAGAAGCAGAAGAACCAGAAGTTACTCGAAGTGTTACAGCCTTACCGGTTGCAAAGTTCATTTCTGCGTTTGCAGTAAGTGCAGTGTTAACTGCACCAGCTGAACCAGCTTGTAGGCCTGTAGTTTGTGTAAGAGTGACCGAAGCAGCTTGAGCATTTGTCAAACTTGCTGAGTAGCTCTTAGTAATTGTAGTAGCTGTGAAACCAACCGCTGTCACGGTAAGTGTTCCATTAGTGTCTGCAGATCCAGTGATTGTTACGTATGCAAAACCATTTGCATTGAAATCACCAGAAGTTAGAGAAGCATCTGAAACTGTTCCACTAGATGCAGCTACAGATAGAGCTTCACCAGGTAGGAATGCAGTCTTATTTCCAGCAGCGTCTGTAATGGAAATCTGATAAACAGTTCCTAGATTTGATGTACCTGCATATCCACCAACTGCGCCCGAAGTTGCATTTAGGGCAGTAGCTACGATTGCTGTAGGTGCGCCACCAACGACGATTGTCTTTGTGGTTGTGCGCTCAGCAGCATCTAGAACTCCAGCAGAGTTACCAGCTGTTGCATCATCCACCCAAGCTTGAACCTTGTAGGTACCAGCAACCATAGGTGTGAATGAAAGTGTACCCACCTTGTCAGTTCCCTTTACAAGAGCTGAACCAGCGTTTAGCTGCAACTGAACATAGCCCGGTGTAACACCTGAAGGAGCTGTAACAGTTGATGCTTTAGCAGATGCAGTCAATGAACCAGCAGTTGTTGTTGCAACTGCCAGAGTAGGTGACTGTGTTGAAGATGATGTTACACCTAGAACTGTTTCACCTGAAGGAACAGATGAGAACTTAACATAGGTATTAATTTCAAGTGTTGAACCTGTTGCTACTGTGTAGTTGCTACCTGCTGTCAATGAAATATTCAATGAGCCGGTTGAAACACCTGCACGAACGATAGAAGCTGGAGTTGCAATCGATACACCTGAGATAAGGGTCTTATCACCAGGTAGGCCTGCTGTTGCAGACACTGTCGAAATCATTCCAAGTCCTAACGCAGATACAGCAACAAGCGCAATGCGCTTGATTGTTGTCTTTGTAGACATTGATTTCCTTTCGGTAGTCGAACTAATGACTTTCACTAGTTCGGCTTGGGTAGAAATCACTCCACCCATTTGATTCATCGCACGTGCTGATGAACCAAAATCCCAACCAGATATCCGGATCTGATTAGGAAACTTAAT
>RGCF01000386.1 GCA_009919265.1 Bacteroidota bacterium
TATATAAAGGAAATGAATCGGGTCGATGGACTAATATTATACACTTTACTGCACTTGATAAAGATTGCTGTGAGCCTGGAACTAGATCTCCTGCTATCTGGTTTTGGCCAGGGGAGCTCAGTCTCCATGTAAGAATTGGTGCATCTGGTAATGGAAATTGGGGTATCGATATCCCAGGGTGTGAGTTAAATAAGGAGTCCTCATTTTCTCTAGAATGTAGAGGAACATCTGTTAAAATTACCTTAGATGGAAAAGTATTTTCTGCAACTCATCCTAATTGGCGTTATAGTGGAAATGTAAAGGTATATGGCTCGGACAACTGGTATCCCTCAGCTATTGCTGATATAAAAGATGTCGGTCTACAATTATTCGGTAATTCCACTAGCACAGAAGATCGCATTATTAACAAGATTGATATACGAAATGCCGATACTCAGTCATTCAACATTAATACGTCTATACCTTTACAAAATGGCCAACGTATTGATACTAATTTTCCTAATATGCCCAATTTTGACGCATGTATTTCAGCCGCAATGGCTAAATATCCAGGTCAGAATATTGGTGTTACTTACCTCGATGGAAATTCATGGATTAACAGAAATCCAGGATCATGTTGGGCTGTTCCTATGGAACCCTTTTCTGCAGGATCAAATCCATGGGCCTGGGGATGGAAGTCTGCTTTTGTTACTTCTGGTAAAATACCTAGTATTAGTGGAGTTACACGAGTTCGTATTGCAGGTGGTATACAGCATTTACAATTGTCTCAAGTTGTTGTCTATGATGAGGATGCTAAGAATATTTCAATAGGTCGCCCTACAGATGCATCAGCTATATATGATACTCCAACAATTCCTTCTAAAGCTGTTGATGGATATCATGGATCTAGAAACTGGCCTGAAATGTATTGCTCAGCCTCTAATACATCAAGTGATACTCACTGGGATGTTATTCTTGATAAACCTTCAAATGTTTCAGCAGTAATTGTATACAATCGCTATGATTGTTGTCAAGAAAGATTGGATAATTATAATCTACTTTTATTTAATTCTGCAAATGAATTAATTTACTGGAAACCAAAAATTGGAATTACGCAACGTGAATATGGTAATAAAGTAAATATTATACGAACAAATAGTTCTACAAATCAAGTTTCTCAAACACCACCTCAGAAAATTGTTGTAGCTAATAATGGATCTGTAAATTGTCAACAATATTGTCTTGGTCCTCGTTTTATTTGGCCATCGATGGCTCCTGGTCCATGGAATGGAGAATTACCAGTAAATTGGAATGGTGCAAAATGCGTAGCTTCATCAAATCCAGATGTAGGTTGTCTAACAACACCAGGAGTAAGAAATGGTTTTACATGTACATGTGAGAAAACAGGTACGGGATGGTAAAATATATAATACCTTAATTATGTAATTTAATTACACTGCAATTAAATTAAATATTAAGCGGTATAAAAATACATGAATTTAATCCTAAGAAGCAATTAGTATGCTGGAAGGCTTCTTCGATTTAGTAGGATATCCAAATGATTCCACTAGTAAAGGGACATGGGATATCAAAAAATATTTTGCAGTCACATTACCTAATATGATATATAGCAATGACAAGGACGTAGATTTAGCTAAATTAACAGAAACAGCAAATGTTCGTATACAGAAATCGGAATCGGTTCTAAAAAATGACTGGAAGAAGGGTCTTGGTAGTATTGGAGATACTATGGCAGCCAAACAGGCTGCTTGTGAGTCGGTAGGAAATGGAGACCAGTTTGAACATCTGTCTTCCCTGGCTTCTACAGAAGATAAGAATAGTCGTTTAAGATGTGGATGGACATATAATAACTCAAATCCATCTGCAGGTCGTGGTGGCTTCGGTAACTCAGAGGGTCCATTCAAACCCAATGCGCAGGGCATATGGATGTGGAATTTGGATGCAGCTAAGGAGAAATACCATGGGTCTATTTGCTCTAATATCCAGGGATGCGCAGATATTGATGGAAGTATATACAAGCAGCGTTGTGGGTGGTGCACAAAATCTGGAAAGGCCGTTCCTATTGTAAATAAGGGAGTTGCATATCCTTATAATACAAACACCGCCTGCCCGGCTAACCAACTTATAACGCAGGGATCCAAGTGCCCTCCTCCTCCACCACTTGAAGACCCCACGGGTCCTAGAGCCCCCGGCGAACTCTGTACTCCGTTAGAAAATGGTGCCTTACCGCGCGATTGTCTGATTGCGAAAGTAACAGCAGCTGGATGTTCAGATAATGGAACTATCGCACAGGCCTTGAGGGCAGGTAGCAGCAATGATTACACAAATGTCTTAAGACAACAACAGGCTTATACTGTTTATCAAGAAAGGGCAACCGTTCCATTAGATGCTACTGGACTTAAGACAGGTAAAATATCTATATCAGATGCAATTAATAGCTTTAGCAAGGTACAAGATTTAGCATCATCTAATGCAAATACAGGATTAGCCTTTGCAGCTCGTGACTTGTGTTTGAATAAGGGTGCCATTGATCAGTTTGATTTCTGTACAGAAATC
>RGCF01000387.1 GCA_009919265.1 Bacteroidota bacterium
ATTTTCACCATCTATTCAGACTCCATAATAACTTCCAGCGGTGCCGCATACTCACTATACGGCACGGCGGCGGAAGTGGGTCGGTCAAGTCCGAGTAGATCCTGTAGAGCCTGAAAACGGCGGTCGAGAGGTCCCCCAGTGAGACGCCGTGAAATCTGTTTCCAGCGCCATTCGAATTGGAGAGCTGCTCGATGGTCTGGGAACCCGCGCACATGACAGACGCGCTCCCACACGCGCCCATGTGTCGCTTTTGCTCCACCCGATTGTTTACCGTTGTGCTGTGCAAGACGCCTGTCCAGATCCGGCGTCACACCTACATATGTCTTTTGAGAGCCTTCGTCGCAGGTTTTCAAAAGATAACAATTCCAGCCGGCAACTTCCATCTGATATACATATAGATGGAGTTCAAAGCCTCCGCAGATGATATCTTTAGGCTCGGCGATATTAGTGACTATACACAGGCGGATGATATATTGCCTATTGCTTCTGCCACCGTGATTGCTATTAACTTTGCCACTATTCTTACACGTCTGGGAGTCATTGGTGGGAATAGTCTGAATACATATTTTGATACCTTTGGCCTGGAAGGTATTCTTGCGAATACGAGTTTGATTGTTGTTCTGTTTCAAGTGGCGCGATGGGGCTATACTCGATTCTATAAAGAAACGGGACACGATTGGTCTCCATTTGTATTTGTGTGCGCTCTTATCGTAGTTCAGCTCATTCACGATGTCTTATTTTATTACGGTGCCATTAATTTGATACCTTCGGGCAATAATGAAATGATTGATGCGCTTAAGAAATATTCTAAGGAACATGGTCCCCGGGCCCTCGCGGCACACGCGGCTTTCTTAATTTTTGTTGGGACACTTGCGATGTTTTTCAAAGAACGAAGTATGATTTTTACATTTATTACCGTATCTATCTCGTTGTATATACTTCCGTATGCTGTAACAACATTTGGGCCTAAACCACCTCCGGAAAAGAAAAAAGAAAATCCGGATACGGCTGGATGGAATGGGCCGAGATATTAACTTGGTATAGAATAGATGAGCGCAGATCTTGCTTCTTCCCCAACAGAGAATGTATTTGGAAATATGACAAATTCTGCGGAAGTTGCTGACAATTCTGCGGCTTCTGCCAATAATACGGAAGTTGCCAATAACACCGAAGTTGCTGCCAACACGGCTCCTGCCAATAACACCGAAGTTGCTGCCAACACGGAAGTTGCCAATAACACGGAAGTTGCCAATAACACGGCTCCTGCCAATACCGAAGAAGTTGCTGGCACTACAGCTCCTGCCAATACCGAAGAAGAAGAACTTGCATCTAGTATGAATCAGGCACCTATGAATCAGGCACCTATGAATCAGGCACCTATGAATCAAGCACCCATGAAAACAAAAAAACCAATGAGTGCAACCGCAAGATCAGTCCTTGACGATCGCATGAAAACGCTACATGAGTTACAGGCAGCCTATACGAATGCCTTTGGTAACGCACCCAAGGCGCCCAAGGCAAAGGCCTATGAAGCATTTGCACTTCACAAGATTCGCAAAGAAAAGGGTGAAAATGCATATCAAGAAAAAATGCAGGAATACATTCAGAGAAATCAGGGCAAATTTTCATCTATGCCTGTGAAAAAGTCAAAAACGGTGAAATTTCAAAACAATTCTAATCAAAAGAATTCTACTCAAAAGAATTCTGCTATCGAGGAGATGGGGAAATCTGCGAAACTGCTAATTGATTCCATAGTATCGTTGGCAAAAAAGAATGAAGCTCCAATGAATGGAGCTCCAAAACATAGAAAAACAAGGTCCAACAAGGGAAAAACTCATCATAAAAATGTAACTAAATCCAATAATTCATAAAATTGATAGTGTTTCGCGCAACATGCCGTGTATATCACATCATGTCAGCATTCTTGAATATCGTAAAACCATCTGAACCCTGTGGCACTATGCCCCAGAAGCTTGCGATGGAAGTAAAGTTCGCCCTAGATCCCTTTCAGCAACACGCCGTGGCTGCCATTCATCGCGATGAAAATGTTCTTGTAACAGCAAAAACGGGTTCTGGAAAGACGTTTGTCGGCGAATACCAGATAGCACACAGCCTGGCAAAAGGCGGTCGAGTCTTCTATACAACTCCTATCAAATCCCTCTCTAATCAGAAATTTGATGACCTCAAACGCATGTATCCAAGTGTGGGAATTATGACGGGTGACCTGAAATATAAACCCGATGCGGAGGTTGTGATTATGACAACCGAAATTCTCCGAAATCTTCTCTTCAAATATGATTCGGCCACGAAGAATCTGGGGATTACGGCGACTCTCAGTCTAGATCGCCTAGACGCAGTCATCTTTGATGAATGCCATTACATAAATGACCGAGACCGCGGGGCCGTATGGGAAGAGACAATGATTCTTCTTCCCCGCCATGTAAACTTGGTTCTTCTTTCGGCAACGATAGAGTCGCCAGAGATCTTTGCGAGTTGGTTGGGTGAACTCAAACAAAAACCGATTCATCTCATTTCTACACAATACCGAATT
>RGCF01000388.1 GCA_009919265.1 Bacteroidota bacterium
ATTTTGTCATTTCAGAAGACCGAGATGAAGAAAAAGGAAGGTATTGAATTGAGTATCGACAATATTCGGTCGTTTCTCAACAAATTGACCGATAAGACCTACACGTCGATGCTTGCGAATATACTGAAGGAAATTTATGGGTTATTTGATGCGTGTAAAAATGACACTTCAGAAGAACATAATACGCTAACAGTGATGAATCGGGTCGCATCATCTATCTTTGCCACAGCAAGTTCAAACGCATTTTATTCTGAAATATACGCACGAATATTCCAAGATTTGATGGCCAAAGAAAAAGAGCCTGACCACGCTGAGTTCGCAGTGTTTCGAAATGTATTTGAGCAGAATTTAGCGTCATTTATGTCGCTGTTTGATTCGATCGAGTATTGTGATCCGAAGAAGAACTATGACAAGTTCTGCGATATCAATAAGGCAAATGAAAAACGTAAGGCGATGTCGCTATTTATTGTCAATTTAATGAAAATCGGAATTGTGGACAAGATACAAGTTCTCGCGTTAATGAAGCAAATTCAGGAACTTATGTATGCAAATATTCGCGAAGAAGGGAAGACGAATGAAGTGGATGAACTAGCCGAGAACCTGTTTATTATGATAAAACACGGACACGCTGTATTAAAAGATAGCAGCGCGAACGACGCGGAAATAGTCGAAATGTTTGCTACGCGCGTTGAACAAATTACCGAGATTTCAAAGATGAAAATAAAGAGCAAACCTAGTATTACGAATAAGACGATATTCAAGCATTTGGATATGCTGGACGAGATTTCGGGTAAGGCGAAAAAGTAAATAGATATAGAGTTGTATGAATATAATAAATAGACGCGACAAATGGCAACTCACGCTACTGCGACTGCGACTGCGACTGCGACTGCGACCGCTACGCTCCAACGAAAAATGAGGTTCGTTGTATCATTTACTACAAGTCCTACCCGTATCAACAAATGTTCGCCAATGATACATAGTATTTTGGACCAAACCCGAAAGCCTGATTTATTTTTATTGAACATACCTGAAGTCTTTGCGCGAACTGGTGAAACGTATGTTGTTCCAAAATATATTCGTAAATCGCTAACGGTGAATCGAATAAGCACGGACTATGGTCCAGCTACTAAAATATTACCAACAGTGATATATTTACAAGATAAAGAACAATATGACCCAGAATATACGCGTATTATTTATTTGGACGATGATATTGCGTATCCAAAACGAATGATTGAAACGTATGAAAAAATGATTCGACCGAAAGACTGTAATGTATGGACTTCTACCGGTTTTGATTTTATGAATATGTCACTTGATGGTAAAAGAGAGCATCAAGACACCGCAACGATAGCGGAAGGATATGGGTCGGTTTGTGTGAAGTTGAACACATTTGGCGACGATTTTATCGATTATATGACGCGTTATACCGCAATCGACAATCAAATATGCCGTCTTTCGGATGATGTAATCTTGAGCAACTATTATCATCGACGTAACGTGGGAATTAGTATCATGAATATCAAAGGGTTCCTTTCAATCTACGATATTTGGACAGATAAGAAGATTTTAGATTACGGGAATGAAGCCGACGCACTTCATTTGGGTGCGGGTGGAACATCCGACAATAATGTGGATAGATACAAGCGCGTGATTGCGATTTTAAACAAAAATAGAGAGCGATATTTTACATTGACGTTTACTATGATTGATCAGGATGTATCGGACGGCACGATAAGAAGAACAATCATTTATAAGTGATTGAATCGCGATATATAGCAGAATAATGCTTTCGCGGTGCGGAAACAGTATAATTATTATTTGTATGCATATAATAATTACATTATGGTGAAATCTAGACTAAATACAAATATCAATTACCACGAATACTCTCATTTAGAAGAAGAAGACTTTAATTATAATACGCCATTATTCCAAGTTCAATTATTGAGAGATCCTCAAAAAGTAATCATCGGGATTGGACAACTGAACTATAATTTTGCGAAACGCTATAATGTCATCTATGTTCCAATCTATTTATTTAATACAGAAATGGAATTTATGAAACAGATTGGTGTATATGAAATGCCGTCAGGTCAAGTGAAAATGGACGATTCTGGCGACTTGGATGTGAAACAACTAACGCCTTTATTATATGGATTTGTAAATATCGAATTATTACGTAAATCGCGTGCGAAATCTGGTGTGATTGAAACGGCAACGAATGTATCATCCAGTAAAACTGACCCAAAGAAACGGACAACTGAAATCAATGAGATAAAAAAATCTCTCGGGAAGGAACCATTGAAATCTTCACCGACATCTACTTCTTTCGTGATTCCTACGAACGAAAACGATGTTATGGGCGACGACGATGACGACAACGACGACGACGGGAACGATGGCAACGCAGCATCCGCATTTGGACTAGACGCACGACAAGCCCACCGTTTATCTGGCGCCTCTATTCTTCCACTTCAAACAAAAGAACAAAAATTCTGGGTAAGCCTCCGAACCGGGGGACCCTCCTCGAGGGGGAGGAAGAAGA
>RGCF01000389.1 GCA_009919265.1 Bacteroidota bacterium
GAACAAATTTTTTTGAAAAACAATAAATGTAAGGCTATACAAATTCCATTAAGATCCTTGGAACCATATTATGTTCCTTTTAAAAATATGTGGACAACCATATTATCTGGCCATTCAGTTTCAGTAGTCTCATGTTTTACTAAGACAATGGCTTCTCAAGTAGTTAAAATGAATGATATTTGGCCTAGTTTATACGTATTACCATCGGATATTAAGTGGAATTGGGTTCAGACAGGACATGCACCGTCTGTAGCCGATGGTATAAATGAATGGCCATCTGATATTACAAATTCATTAGAAGCTGTAGACTATATTGTATCAGAAGTTGTAAAACAAGGGTCTCGATTTGCATTAATTGGATGTGGAGGAATTGGAATGTTAGTTGGTCTAAAATTAAAAGAACGCGGAGTTATTGCAATAGTATTAGGAGGTGCTATTCAAGTGTTATTTGGAATTAAAGGGCAAAGGTGGATTACACATCCCATTATTTCTAAATTTTGGAATGACCACTGGGTATTTCCATCTGAAGATGAAACGCCTGGTAAGGCAAAATCAATTGAATATGGGTGTTATTGGTAAATGATACAGGGTATAAAATTTGAAATGTACTTGACTTGTTACTATAGCATACAATGAATGTCGCATCAAAGAAAGTAGTAAAGATTAAAAAGAATCCAGTTGTTAGTGAACCAATTCAAACCACTGTTCCTCAAAACACTATCGTCAAAAATGAAGAAAAACCCGTATGTGGCATTTGTATTGAACCCTATAACAAAGTGGCCAATACAGAAGTTAAATGTTGTTTCTGTGACAAGTCATCATGTAGACGCTGTATTCAAACCTTTCTGACTACAAGCACAAATGACCCTCATTGTATGCATTGTAGCAAAGCCTGGGACCGTGAATTCATTGATGATACTCTTACAATGACCTATAGAATGGGTGATTATAAGAAACATCGTGAAAATGTTCTACTTGAACGTGAAATTGCTTTAATGCCTGCTACCCAACACAGAGCTGAACAAGTCCGTTCAGCTGAAAAAATGGAAAAAGAAGTTGTGTTTCCCTTGAATGATACATTAAGAAAACTATATGAAAAAGAAAATGAGGTAAAGAAAGAAATTACTCGCATCTATACTCTAAGAGCAGATGCATTATATCAGGTTCGATTACTTCGAGATGGTCGTGGTGAAAAGGTCAAGGTGGAGACACAGTTCGTTCGCAAGTGCCCTGATGGTGAATGTCGTGGGTTCCTGAGCACAGCATGGAAATGTGGCCTCTGTTCCAAGTGGGCGTGTGCTGAGTGTCATGAGATCAAGGGAGATGACCGTGATTCAGAACACACTTGTAATCCTGATAATGTGGCGACTGCAAAGCTTCTAGCAAAAGACAGCCGTCCCTGCCCTGGGTGTGGCACAGTTATAACAAAGATAGAGGGGTGTGACCAGATGTGGTGCCCTCAGTGTCATTGCGCTTTTAGTTGGCGCACAGGACAAAAAGAGACGGGTGTGGTTCACAATCCTCACTTCTATGAGTGGCAGAGGAAGCAGAATGGTGGTGTAGCACCTCGTGTGGCTGGTGATGTTGCATGTGGCGGAATTCCTACATATCACGATGTTCGTGCGAGATTAATTGGACTTTTAGCTAAGGAGCAAGAACAAGTTCTGAACTTCCACCGTATTGTGAGCCACGTGCAACATGTTGAGGTTGCAAGATACCATAATGTGTTCAATCAACTAGATAATCAGGACCTTCGTATTATGTATTTGTTGGGTAATCTTGACAAGGAACTGCTGAAAGTAGAAATCCAAAAAAGAGAAAAGAGAAGGGAGAAGGAGCGTGCAATTCGTAGAGCCATGGAGGTGTTAGTTCAAGCTGGTACAGATTTGATAAGACGTATTATGGCAGAGACAGATCCTTCAAAAAAGAGGAAAATAATGGAGGAAGTGGATGCACTGCGTATCTATGTGAATGAACTTTTAGCAAAAATACATGATCGTCTAAAACTTTCAGTGCCTCAGTATACATCCAATTGGTCCACAACATATCCATTCGGCCCTTCAGGAAAAAGGTTAAAGAAAGCAGCTGAGCTGTTGAAGAAAGCAAAAGAGGACTTAGAGAAGGTAGAGAAAGAACGTATAGCAAAAGAAGAGGAAGATAGAGAATTTAATAGACTTGCGGATGATCTCGGAATTTAATCTCTCTCTAATTTAATTCCAAGGATCCTGTGGAGAATATTGATTTGAGGGCCACTCGGGCAGACTTTTCCTGATTCCCATAGATTACAGGAATTTGCAGGAAACTGTCCTCTCTGGTCCAACTGTTTTTGTGTTAAACCCTTAGCCACTCTGGCCTGAGCCATATCAGAACGAGATTTAGAACTCAGAGTTTTTAATTTACCAATTTCTGAATTCTCTATTTTACGCGCAGCATGAACCGAATTAGATATATTTGTCGGAGCCTGTTGGGATATTTTTTTTGCACCAACTGATCGGATAATCACAGGTTCCCAATTCTGATG
>RGCF01000390.1 GCA_009919265.1 Bacteroidota bacterium
CGGTTGTTGAGTGAAAATGACACAACCTAAGGCTTTATGACGTAATTAACTCAGGTAGCAATATATGGAATTTACAGAAGAGCAGAATATAATTCTGTCTCAAATAGAAGGAAGTTTTAAGGTACTGGCCGCAGCGGGCTCAGGGAAGACCTCAACAATGTCATTTTTGGTAAAAGATGAGATTGATTCTGGTAGGGCAAAGGAATCTGAAATATGTTTCATCACATTCACAAGGTTTGCTGCGGATCAGATTAAACGTAAGATATCTACGATTATGGGACGATATACTCATGTAATGTATGGAACCTTCCATGCTACCATGTACAGGCTTCTTAATAAGGCAGGTATTCAGCCACTTGAACCCGAGGGTCTCTATGATGCGAGAATGGAAGAGGGTGTTAAATTCTTTATTGGTCTAATGGAACAGAGGGACAGTAAATTGGTGAATATTCTTAAGACATTCAAGGTGCTTATTGTCGATGAGTTCCAGGATTTAGATGAAAGTCAATTTGACTTTGTCAGACAATTCAAGGAAATTCAACCTAACTTGAGAGTAATTGCAATTGGTGACCTAGCTCAAAATATCTACAGATTTCGTGGAACTTCTAATGAATTCTTGAGAACCTATATTCACCAGATTGTTCCTGGCCTAGTTTCCTTCAGACTTACTACGAATTTCAGAAGTTCTCAGAATATTTTGGGATTTGTTAACAAGATATTCAAGGAGGAAATTAAGAATAAGCAAATCTTGCCAATGAGGCCATGTAAAACTGCTCCAGTTGGTCAGAATATTAAATACTATGAATATGCAAAGTGTCCTGGAAAGGGAACTGGAGAATATGAGGAACTTGTGGCAACTACACTTCTACCTATATTGACAGATGCAAAGAAGAATGGAAAGTCTGTCTGTCTAATCTTCCCTATCATGAAATGCGCTTCATTCCAGATTATCACTGGGCTTCTAAGAAAGTTCAGTAGAGAATCTGATTATGCCTTCGATTTCCATCAGATTACAAAGGAAGATGAGACATGTTCGACAGTAGAATTCAGTTACAATCCTAAAGATTGTAAGGCCCCTGTTCAAGCTTCTACGATTCACGGATCCAAGGGTCTTGAATGGGACATAGTAGCCCTTATAGATTTTAGCGATAAGCTTTACGAAATAAAAGGAGAGGAGGAAGATTCTGAGGCCTTTGTTGCAGAAAAGACAAACTTAGCATATGTAGCCATTACACGAGCAGCCGAAGAACTCTATATCTTCGCAAATGCAAATAAGATGGGTCGTTGTCGTCTATTTGCTAGACTTGGAGCGGAAATCGATACGGTAATGGATTGTGTTTACTGGGGAAAGGAGGACCTTGATTCTGAAGGGCCTAGAGGAAACTATATGATATCTGTCACAGATATCCTTAAGAATATTGTTCAACACCCTGACTTATATGAACGTGCTAAAGTGTGTAGTGAGAATATTCCAGTTATATCTCAGAAGAGGGGAACTAAAATGGATATGGGGTATGTATACGATGAATTCAGAAAGAGGACACGTGAGATGGCATTTGGAACATACTTTGACTGGAAGTTAAAAGAACTCATGTGCGACTGTGAGACAAAGACGCTTCAGCAAATTATTATTGAACTTCTAACTCTCGAGCATTTCTTTACAGATAAAGAGGCGTCTAAAGAATCTATTCATGCAAGGCTAACAAAGCTGGATTTATCATTCACATTTGCACAAAGGGATCCAAGTGAAGAACTTATTAAATACATTACAGCGTCGAGATATATTTCAAAATTCTTTAGCAAGATGGTATTCATGGTGCCACATGTCAAGGCATTGTGGTATGATATCGGCAATACAATCGAACGTATTCATAAAAAGCAATCTCGGTCTATCAAGGAGGAATACATTCTATCTCAATTGACTAACTTCTATCTACGTGGTATCTTGAGTGAAATCCAGGCAGTCACTGCGCCAAGAGATTTATATCAAGGACTTCCAAAAGATTTTGAGGAATTTATTGAGTATCGTATAGGCCCTGCTCAGGAACTTATTAAGGGGTTGATTAAGACAGCAGGAATATCTCAAGAGATTGGTATTGAATGCGATGCACCCTTGGAGTCTGAGACAATTATAGTTGGAGAGGCAGATATGATGGTTGGGGAACTTCTAATTGAGATGAAGTGTGGTGCACATACAAATCCAGTAGATCTTCGTGAATCTGGTTCGTGTAAGAATTTGCTACAAGTCTTATCTTACGTAGCACTGGCTCGGCACGGGACAATTCAATATGACTTGAAAAAAGCTGCTCTCATCAACCCTCTAACGGGTTCATGGGAGATGTATGATATTGAAGCGTGGACTGAAGAAAACTCTAAAGAATTTATGGCGGTTTTAGAGGAATTGAGGTTGAGGGTTTAACTCCAGGAGATCATTTACTTCTACTACTGCATATTTAACCAATACTTGATAAATAGCAGGTGTCCAGTCATTTAAAACTTGTCCAAATACAGTATTTCCAT
>RGCF01000040.1 GCA_009919265.1 Bacteroidota bacterium
GCCCGGCAATTGCCGGGCTTTTAGATTGGATTATTTTTTCAAGATAGATTCAAGAGTTTTAGTTTGAATCGTTACGGGATATTGCGTTTTGATTCTGGTAAGCCAATCTTCGGTCAGACGTTTTTGCACCATGTCCTGGAACATTGGAGCAAAGTCAGGAATAGCTTCTTCAAATCGTTTTTCCCTTGGTTGAACGATTTCATTCAAAAATAGTAGTATATATCCGCGTTCAAATGACTCAGGTCCAAGGATATCACCTGGCATCATTTGTTTCTTTTCAATCATTGAAGCCAACTTGCTTTCCTTTGTTGTTTGAGCCGGATATCTTCCACCCTTTTCTTTAAAGCCGGGGCGCTCAGTGAATTCTTTTGCCAATGTTTCAAATTTCTCACCAGCATTCAATCTGTCACGAAGTGCTTTGGCAAGTGAATCAGATGAAACATATATTTCACTAAAATCAAACTTTAAATCTGTTTTATACTTTGTCTTTGTAGTATCCCAGTAGGATCTTGCTGCCAATGAGTCAAACTTCAATTTGCTCCAAACTTCTTGTTCTTCTACTTTGAACAACAAAATACCATCTCTAAATTCACGCATCAAGGTTCCAAATTCAGGATACTCTTGTTCAAGTGTTGATGTTGCGGTTCTCAATACTTTTGGGTCCGTCATTTTATCCAAAGCGCGTGTAATTCCAAGTGAACTTGCAGTTATAGTTCTAAATTCTTGTTTTTTGACGCTATCAATAAAATTACCAATGGTTATACTGCCTTGATCTTTCAATGAATAGAGAGGCAGTGTTTTAATTTCATTTGGCACTTTCTTAAATGTATTGGTATCTGCCATGATTTTCATGGTGTCTGTCAAGGTGGTCAACTGTTTGAGCACAGGAACTTCCAATTTCCAGCCAAAAGAGTTCTTGATAGAATCAATGAAACGTCTTTTATCTTCTTCGAAGTAAATGCGCTTATATTCTCTTTTCAAACCATCGCGCTCTTCTTCCAAGTCAATTTCTTTTGTCGAATCACGCTTGATAATGTGAATACCATAATCGGTCCAAACTTTACCGGATATTTCTCCATCTTTCAATGCATAGAGTGCAGATTCAAATGCAGGATGAAGAACATCTCCTGAACCACCCTCCATTCCCTTTGATCGTGTATACCAGCCACCCAATGATCCAGCTTTTTCTTTGCTGGAAGCATCATCAGAGTTAGCTTTTGCAATGGCGGCAAATGAAGCGCCTGCACGCAATAGACCTAGTAAACTATCTGCTTTTGCTATTGCATTTGCTGAATCATTTGGATTAGTCATGAAACTGAGAATATGGCTTCCCTTTACTTTGATTCTTGGTTCGCTCTTCAGTGTTTTTACGATGAAGTAACCTGCTCGTCCAATAACTATATTGGGATACACTTGACCGGCAGGTGTTGAATAAGCTGCATCTTCAACGGCTCTAAGAATTCTACCACTTGTTATATATGGTAGGAGTCCACCTTTATTTCCTGTTTCTCTATCTTCAGATGAATCTCGTGCAATGCGTTCAAAATCCGCTCCAGCTTTGACGATTGCATGCAATCGTTGAACTCTTTCCCAAGCTTTCACAGTATCAGTAGGACGCTCCACGAAAATGATTGCAACCTGCAATTCCTTTTTTCTTCTTTGGAGTAATTGAGAAACTGTTGGTTCAACAAGTTTCTTTTCGAAAAGATAATTGTCTGCAAGCAGACGTCTATTTTGCTCAATATCTGCCTTGACTGCAGAATCTTGATCGAGCTTACGACCAAATGCATCCAAAACTTTCAAACGATAATTGGTATATAACCGAACAAAATCCATGACGCTGTCTTTTTTGACTTCGGAGATCGAAATATTCTTCCGATTCATATTGCGTTTATATGCTTGCTCCAAATCTGCCAATGTGACGGATTCCGGACCTATTTGCATGATAACAGGATTTTGAGTTGTGGTTTTTTTTGCAGTACCCTTGGTGACTTTGGATTTCTGCGCTTGCGTGTAGTGTGTGATGAACAAGAGTCCGAAACTCGTATACATCAACAATGAGAGTGCTCTTCTCATGGTTTGAATCTACTCCGATATTGGAACGAAAAATCATGACATTCGGACACAGAAAAACGAATGTGACCGAACATCATTGCATACTAAAACTTAAACTCTTTACAATTCAAGGAGTTGTTTAGACGCCAAAGTTAACACTTCTGCGCCTTTTCCTGCTATGTGGAGATCATCTTCTATGCGAACTCCGAACTCTCCCGGCAGATATATTCCTGGTTCAATCGTAATTACAGAGCCATTTGGCACCTTTTCTCCCCCGGCTTCCCTTGAAATTCTTGGTGATTCATGAACTTCTATACCAAGTCCATGGCCTAGCGAATGGCGAAAAAACTCCCCAAATCCCGCTTTTTCAATGATGTTCCGCGCAATTCCGTCCAATTTTTTACAATCTATTCCGGCTTTTGCGGCTGCATTTGCAGTCAAAACGGCTTCCAATACAGTATTGTACACCAGTTTTTGCCTTTGCGATGCTTTGCCCACAAATACTGTGCGTGTCATATCAGAAGCAAAGCCATTCACATAAAATCCAAAATCCATCGTGATGGCATCACCTTTTTTGATCTTCTTATTGGTTGCCCTGCCATGAGGCATTGCACTGCGCTCACCGGAAACAACAATGATGTCGAATGATTCTTTTTCAGCTCCTGCTTTTCTTCCTTGATAAGAGATTTCAGCAGCAATGTCTGCTTCTGAAATTCCAGGCTTTATCACTTTAATGATGGATTGAAACACCTTGGAAGCAATCTTTGATGCTTTCCTGATATGCTCAACCTCATGTGGCATTTTTTGCATGTTGATTGTTTGAACAATGCCGGCATCTGAGACCATATTGACATTTGGAAATGCTGTTGTCAATGCCTTATACATTGCATGTGTCATTGATCCCTCTGAAACTCCAAGACGCTTAACTTTGGATAGTATCTTTCGTGATGCCATTTCTGCAATTGAACTTCGGGTAATAAATGTGGACAACCCCTTGATTGGATACACTTCATTCTTGATTTGCATTTCATACAAATCATTCGTGAAAAAATACAGTGCATCGTGCTTGATGATTAATAGTGCGCTTGACCCAGAAAATCCTGTGAGATAGCGTATAGATGGAAGATGATTAACAAATAATGCATCGATTTTTGATGAAATCATTTCCTTTCTTATTCTACGAATTCGTTGTTCTGATGATTGCAATAATTCATTCATGATTGTATCGGTGTTTTTGTGATTGAACATGCATTAAATCGTAATGACTTTGCCTTGCTCGGGGATTGAAACAGAATGAAATCCTGCTTCTTTTAATGAAGTTGCCAAAAGTTCCTGTGCTTTGAATTCACCATGAACCAAAAATACTTCTTTTACGGAAGATATTGTTCGGTCCGAAAGATATTGAATGATTCCTGCATGATCAGCATGACCACTCAATCCGGGCAATTCATGCACTGTTGCACGAACAGTGAAGTAGTTTCCAAAGATGCGAACTTCTTTATCTCCATCAAGAATCTTCCGACCAAGTGTATGTGGTGCATTATAACCCAAGAATAAAATTGAAGTTGATTCTTTTTCAATCGAATGGGCAAGATGATGGAGTATTCTACCTGATTCACACATTCCACTCCCCGCAATAATAATTACAGGTTTTTTATAAGTATTGATGCGCTTTGATTCATTTGCATCACGGACATATGAGATACCTGGAAATGTAAATACATCTTCATCAGCATACAGCATAGTTCTAGTTTGGCTATCAAAACATTCTGGATGCATGCGAAATACATCTGTTGCGCGAATTGCAAGGGGCGAATCAACGAAGACATCTATTGCAGGAAGAAGTCCACGATTATAGAGATTATTGAGATACCAAATTAACTCTTGCGTCCTCCCAACACTAAATGCAGGTATCAAGAGCTTCCCTTGTTGTTCAATTACTTCATGAATAATAGATAATAATTTTCGTTCAAGATCTTGTTCAATTTCATGGAGTCTGCCGCCATAGGTAGATTCACTAATGATGAAATCAACATCTCCAATCGTATCCGGATCTTGGAGTATTGGTCTATTCTCTCTTCCAATATCTCCTGTGAACAACAGTGATTTCTTTTGATCTTGTTCTTCCCATTCTATGACAACTGCAGCTGAACCGAGCAAATGGCCTGCATCGTAGAATGTTGCGTACACTCCTGGTACGGGTGAGAATGACTTTCTATATGGAATTGGATGAAAGAGTTCAAGGGTATTTGCTACATCATCGACATCATAGAGTGGTTCAATGTGCTCACCTCGATGCTTAAGCAAGTGTTCAGCATCTTTCATTTGAATCATTGCGCTATCCATCAACATCACGGCACATAAATCGCGCGTCGCAGGTGTAGAATAAATGTTCCCTTTAAATCCATGCTTGACAAGTGATGGAAGATTTCCTGAATGATCAATGTGTGCATGCGAGAGTATAACTGCATCAATTGAAGCGGCATCCCAATGAAGTTTGCGATTCAATGCACGAGACTCACTTCTTTTTCCTTGAAATAGTCCGCAGTCCAGAAGAATAGAATATTCACCAATCGTAAGAAGATGCTGTGAACCAGTGACGGTTTGCGCGGCTCCGAAAAATTCTATCTGCATCCTATCATCACCTGCAAAGTTGAAGAAATCTCGATGAACGAAGTGAACTTGCCGATCCGGTGGAATCTATATCCTGAGACCATACAATCATAACAGCTTTTCCAATAATCGATGAACCAGGTACCAATCCCCAATCTTTGGAATCGAAGCTCTGATTACGATTGTCACCAAGCACATAATAGTAGTCATCGCCTACAATATATGTTGAATCCATGAATGTACCGGGATCATCAATCATATTCAGCATTGAAGCAAGAATCGATGATGAAGAAATAACCATGCCTTTTGCAGGAATGACATCTCCTGTCATTGGATGTTCATCTCTTGGACCGGCAATAATACGCTTTACAAAAAACTGAGATTGCATACCTTGTTTGATAGCAGACTTTGGAGCTCTGAAAACAATTATGTCATTTTTTGTTGGTTTTGAAATCCAGAAACGAAGATTGTCAGCAAAACGCAGTCCAAATGCATCACCTGAGGGACCTATTGTATATGCGATCTTGGATACAAGTATATGATCACCAGAAATCAATGCAGGTTCCATGCTTTTACTTGGAATGAATAATATTTCTCCTACCATGATTCTAATCACGATAGCCATGATGATTGCTACAATGATTCCAAGAAGGATGTCTTTGATATCAATAGAAAAGTTGGACTCTTCCTGTGGTGATGGTATATCTTCTGTCATAGGTATAGTATTCTCGGAGATTCAGCTTGATGCTCTTTGCACATTCCAATTGGTTTAGGGGATATGTCAGGTATATATTGTTCAATTAATGCTTCAACTTCTTTTGCATAGTGCGGATCGACTGCAATCAATAATCCGCCACTTGTTTGTGGATCGGATAAAACATGTTTCATTGTATCACTTATACTTCCAATTTTATGTCCATAACTCTTCCAATTACGTATTGTACCACCAGGAATTGCGCCCATTTCTAAGTATTCAATCACTGAATCCAATATTGGTATAGAATCAACAAATAACTCTGCAGATATATTGCTTCCTTCGCATAGTTCTACTAAATGTCCACATAATCCAAATCCTGTGACATCTGTCAATGCATGCACACCGCCAATCTTTGAAAGTTCTTGTCCAATTGAATTTAATTTCATCATCCACGATGCTGCCAAAGGTTGATGTTCAGTACGCAATAAAGATTTTTTTTCAGCAGTGGTGAGAATTCCGATTCCTAATGGCTTTGTTAGATAGAGAAGATCTCCGGGCTTAGCTCCGGTATTTTGTTTTATATTATTGATTGGTACAATTCCATTGACCGCCAATCCAAAAATAGGTTCAGGGGAATCTATTGAATGTCCGCCTGCAAGTGCAATTCCTGCCTCAGCACACATCGCGCGACTTCCTTCAATCACAATCTTTGCTGTCTCGGGTGATAATGTGTCAATTGGCCAACCCAATATTGCAATTGCAAGGATTGGTGTTCCGCCCATTGCATATACATCGCTAATAGCATTTGCTGAAGCTATTTTTCCAAATGCAAATGGATCATCAACTATAGGCATGAAAAAGTCGGTAGTGCTAATGAGAGCAGTTCCATTCCCCAAATCATATACTGCTGCATCATCTCTCGAACTATTTCCAACTATCAGATTTCCAGTATGTGGCATTGCTTCATTTGTTTGAAGAATCACATCAAGTAAGGCGGGTGATATTTTGCATCCGCAGCCAGCGCCATGACTATATTGTGTTAATCGAATCTCACTCATTGAACACTCTTCCATGTTCTAATGATTTCAATTTGAACAGTACGACTAAGAAATCGACTTTCGGGTAAATCATGTGATATAATACCAGGTGGTAATGATGAAGAACCTACTCCATCAACCTTTATGATATGAGCGCGAGGCTTGATGCTCTGAATATAACGATGCACTGTTTCTGCGCGCTCTCTTGATAATTCAATATTTGATTGTGCATTCCCCAAATTGTCGCTGTACCCAATGATGCTAATAGATGCATTATCTTCCAAATCTTTCAGAAAATCATTGATAGCACTTTTCCCTTGCTTATCAAGATCTGCTCTTTGAACAGGAAAATGCATAAGCGACAATCGTTGGATGGCAAGATTTGTTGTGTCTCTACTAATGGGAATTGTAATATTCGAACTTCCCATTTCTCCATCGCTGTCTTGTACAATCGTTGAAATATTCAATGTTGGAGATTGTGCACGTTGTACAAAACGTGCCTGCTCTTTACTTAATGAAAAAGAAAACCATTCAGGAATCATTGATCCATCTTGTTTATGAAGAGTTGAATCACCCAGATTGCTAGATGCATTCCATGAAATAATGTTTTCTCCGGTGGTACCCTTGGTATTGATATATAATTCTTTTGGTGAAAATTCAGTTAACTCAACATAGCGAGTACGAATCACCGGTGAGAGAATTTCTTTTGTGTCTGAAGAAATCTCAATCCTCCTATTTTCTTCATATCCCTGAGCATTTCTACTCAATGTAGGATTATCCGGCATGCAGTTTTTCTTTTCAATGTTTACTGTCATTCTCGTTTTATCAATGTTCCATACAGCACTCAGATATTCACGAATGGTTTCTGCTCTTTGTTGTGCTAATATACAATCTGATTTTTCGGTGGTTGGGTCGCTATATCCTCTAAGTTGTATTGTTGAAAGTGGATTACGATTCAATCTCTCACCAATAATGTTGAGGATGTCTTTGTGTTGTTCTGTCACCAATGGTTCGAGATGATCGGACGAAAATCCTTCGATTGTGCGGAGTTGCCTATAATTAGGACTTAGTGCAGGATTGAGTTCAGAAAAAAAAACCATGGGAAGAATAGGGAAAGCCTCCGTAACCAATTGTCCTGTGACTGTAATGCCATCTAATGCTTCTTGCTGTTCATCCTTGACTGCATAAGCTTTTATGATTGGTTTAGGGGGCTGTTTGGGAGGTAAACCTACTTTGATTGTATCGGTTCTTCGCATTGTTTCTGTAACAATTTTATGTGTTTCAAATTCTTCTACTTCTTTAGTGACGGCATTCATACCTTGAATGAATACAGTACCGATTCGTTCTTTTGAATCCACTTGGATTGTATCAATCATTTCAATTGTATGTGTCACTTCCTCTTTCACAGCTCCAGATCCCCATCGCAATGAGATTCCAAGCATGATGGAAGTTTGAGTCCAGTCTGATGCAGTGCGAACTGGATTAAATGGGATTGAAGCCGAAAGTTCAGGAACAATCACGAGGGAATTGTTGAGTGGAAAATGATGTCCGATACCGATATGAATACCAAATTGTAGAGCATTTACATTTGGTATCTCTTGATCCAAAAAGGTTGTGTCTTTATTCCCAGATTGGAATGTAATATTGTCCGGTGAAATAATTGTGGAACTACTTTTCCATCTTGGATTCAGAAGATATCCAAAATTTGGTCCGAAAAATAACCGTGTGGCACCAAAAGATGTTTGCAAACCAATATCTAACAGTGCAGCAGACAAATCAGCATCCATGGCATGCTCTCTAATCAGCGGTACAACCGCTCCCTGAGCATTTTTTACACGAGCTTGTTGATCTAGTGTAGTCATATGTGCCGAACTACTTGCATATCCAATTTGGCCACGAAGACCCCATGATGTAGGCATCCACTCTGCAATAGCCATAAATCCAAATCGATAGCCATTTCCTTTATCAAATGTTGGGCAAACAGGATCCCCTAAACAGCGTAAGGTTCCATTCGTTGCATGGCTATTATATCCTACTTGAATTCCCGGACCAATATGAACAGGATTATACAATGTATAAGTCTCTGTTTGTGCAACAGTTGTAGTATACAAACACAATAGAGATGAAAGGAGAATTGACAATTGTTTCATCATCATTATTCCATTTTCATAAATAGTGATGATTCAACATGATTTCCCGCTTCAAACATCAATGTATATATACCATTTGGTAATGCATCTAATGGTATTGATAATTCATGCTCACCGGGTTCATGCATTTGAATTGTCATTGTTTTTACTACTTGTCCTACCGCATTCATACAATGAAATCTCGCAGATTTTCTTTCCAATATTACATATCGAATTGAAAGTAATGACTGATCCTGATTCATATGTACGGATTTCAATGTTGCGGTTGCTCTATTAACTTTTACTGTAGTCAATTCGCAACCATAAGAATCTAATAAAATTGTGTCTGATGGTGTATTAAGTATTGGATCTATGCATGCACTTTTGCTTTTGAAATTCAGAATCTTTAGCCAGGGTCTCAAAGTTTCACCTACAAGAGGTGTGAAATACACATGTGCCTTCACATTTAATGAATCATCACAGTCAATCATGTTAAGTGTAATTGTGTCACGATCAGTAGTATAGACAATAGTGCAATGCTCTGATACAATGGAGTCGAGTTTCATGGCACTATATTCATGCATCAATGAAATTTCATATGATTGGGCACTTGACAATGATTGCTTTGAAAGATTATTCAATTCTAATGTCTTGACAATTGGTTTGTCAAGTGAATGAATCGTTGTATCAGAAATCCATGAAAGCCCATAAGGATTGGAAATCACTTTGATATTCCATGTGAGCGTATCGATAGTTCCACATTCATGATTGACCAAGATTGTTACGGGTATGAAACCTGCAGTATTACCTTGAAATTGAATTGCAATAGAATCTTTGCCATATGGATTCAACTCTATAGCGCTCTGATTCGGTGAATAGCCAATAGCTGATGAGCCAATTGAAATCTTTCCTTTTAGCCCATTGAGATTGGATATTCTCAATACTTGCCTTGCTATTTCTGTACGACAAATTTCAGAAGATGAATCCAGTTGATATGTTAGTTTTGGATTTTGAACATTGATGATGCATTGAGCAGATTTCAGCGTGCCGCATTGATCAGAAAATGTGATGCTATATACTTGCGGACCAATCGTTTGAACACCACTAAATGTGATTGGAATCTGTACGGTTGAATTTGCCGGTACAAGTATACTGTCGATGATTGATTGCAGAGCAGGATTTGAGAATGCAACAATCTTTACATGTAAGTCTAATATTGAGGAATTTCTAATTGGAATATTCATGCTCGTTGTGGCATTCGGACAAAGGTACATTGTGTCTGTAATACTCTGAGTAGAAATTGCCATTGAGTCTATCACTTCAACTCGAATAGTGTCAAATCTTAAACACCCATTTGTATCGATGGTTTTCAAAACATAATTCATACTCATTGGAGGTGAAGCCTTTGGGTTCAAGCAATCAAGACATGACAAACCAATTGCAGGACTCCAAGAGATAAGACTCAAAGAGTCTGTTGTTGTTGCAGAAATCTGCACAGAGTCGCCCGGACACATTAAAGGAATTTTTGCAATGCTCAGACCTGGTCTGTCAAATGCAATAACCGTTAATGATGCAGTCCCTGTACATCCACTCGCATCAGCTACTTCAACTGTATACATACCGGATGTTTTAACTGTCAGTTTTGCTGCATTGGCATTTGGAATAATGACATTGTTTTTTCGCCATTGATAAGAAACAAGATTGCGCGATGATGCATCGAGAATGACAGAATCACCTTTGCAAAATGATAGGTTTCCAATCTTGTCTATTGATGGCTTTAATGGTAAAATTCCAACCTGAATTTTTGCAATGAAGCCATCTCTCCCATTTGTGCTTTCATTTGTTCCGGGTATGCCAGAGCCTTGCACAGAACCACCAAGAAATATTGCACCGGATTGATCGACAATTATACCATTCAATTGGTCTTCATCATCATTGCCTATAAAACTCGAGAATACCAAAACATTTCCAAGTGCATTAAATTTTGTGATAAATCCTTCTATCTTTTTGATGGTGGTATCTGAAGCATCTTCAGTGATTGGATAGTCCAATGAATTTGTTGAACCAGTCACATATGGAGCAGCGCAAACATCCACTCCCAATCCCATCACATAATCATCTCCATTTCCACCTATGAAGGAAGCATATCTCAATGCATTTCCTGAAAATGGATCGAGCTTACCTATAAATCCATCATAGATTCCACCATTGTACACAGTATCATACGCATTCTTTGTTACGGGAAACATAAGAGGTTTGGGATCAGAGATATCAGCTATACCGGACGAATTTGTGTAACCTGCAAAAAAGACATTTTGTGATTGTTCTTCAAATACAAGTCCAGTTATTCTTTCATACCCGCTTCCTCCAATGAGAGTAGAGTATTTCAATGAATCGCCTTTTGGTGAAAGGATAGCAACGAAGCCATCGCTGACACCATTAAATGCATTTTGCACAGAGTTGGTTGAAATTGGAAATAAAGAATTGCTGGATGTTTCGCCTGCAACGATTATATCACCATTTTTTGCCAGAGCAATTTTGTAGGCAATGTCTACTTCATTTCCTCCAATCAATGTGCAAAATTGTAGGTCTTGATTTCCTTTTCCAGCAGGATTCAATTTTGCAACAAATACATCATATGATCCCCCATTGTATGTTGTGTCATAAGCATTCGCAGTTTTTGGAAATGTATGCGGATTCTTACTCAGAATTCCTGTTGCTCCGGTAAGATACATATCGCCTTTTTCATCAACCGTAATTGCATGCGCAATATCTGTAGTCATTCCGATCATGAATGTGCCATAAACAAGCGCATTTCCCGCAGTATTTACTTTTATTGCGAATACATCTTCATTAGGAAATAGTTTATTTGGTTGAAAAGCAGTTGATGTACTTGGAAAATTCTTAGAGGTGGTACTTCCCGCTACACAAACTTGACCAAGATTATCGACGGCGATTGAAGTTCCTAATTCTGTTTGATCTCCACCGATTCGTGAAGAATAGATGATATTGCTGCCGGTTGAATCAAACTTCGCAATGAATATATCTTTAGGAATTGCATTTGGAGAAGTATATGCCCCGGTTGAAACAGGATAATCAGGTGAATCTGTTTCACCGAGAACATAAATATTTCCTTTTTGATCAAGCGTTATTGCATTGATTGCTTCTGCAGCTGAACCACCAAGAATAGTGGAAAACAAAATTGGAACACCTTGTACTTGTTCACCTTTTTGTTCATTCACTGAGAATTGGAATGTACCATGTGTAGTTGTAGACAATTGCGTTTGTACCAATTGTCCTGCTTTGTTGATTGCACATGGTGTATGAATGACAAATTGCATTGATCCAGCATAGATGTGAATCATACTTTTTGCTTCTTCATAGAAAGTAGAATCTGCCCCTTCAATACTCCATTCAGAATCTAGGTCATTCAATGTCCATTGCATGCCTGACTCAACTAGTGCAAATGTGGAAATACTTTTTCCATCATTGGACATCAATGAAATATCGCGGAGAATATACTCTTTGGATTCTTTATCTTTTGAAATGACATTTCTTTCTTGAATGATCAAACCCTTTATGATGTCTAATCTTTCCCCTTTATATTTCAATCGAATGACTTTTCCCGCTGATGAGAGATCAATCAACAGTCCTTGATGATCAATCCATATAATGGAATTGCCGATATGTGCATATCCATAAACAGAAGAAGGGTATTGTCCTGCATTTAGGACAATACCCTTCGGAATATGATAATTCTGCGCTTCTCTTGCAGTCAACTCAATATGAGTCAAACAAGAGAGCATATACATTGAAAACATGCCAAGCAGACATATTCTCATGACTGAAATAATGGGTCGAACCATGCTTTTGTAGAGAGTTAGATCCCCACTGTCATACTGCAAACAGAGGTTCTACGAAAATACCATGGTTCAGGCAGAGAACAAAACAATTATGAGATTACATCTCAGCCTTGTACCTTTTCTCCAACCCAAGCTCCAACCATGGAAAGCACACCGCCCAAAATCAATGCAAGCATGATCTCATCAAAACCGGGCGGAACAAGTGCAAGTGTCAGAATGTCAACATTAATGACTAGCGTAAATAATCCAGCCAATGCTGCCTCCATGATTGTTATTCCTGCGGATCTATATCCAATCAAAAATCCTGTAAGAAATAGACCAATCACAAATGCAATCAATAATGGCGTGAATTCAAATCCTAGTACAATGATGAGTAATGTTGAAACAAGGATGGAAACCATCGCGCCAAGAATTGTTCCTGCCAACACCCAACCCCATTCCAAGTGCTTCACTTCTTCAGCTGATTCCATTGTGCCTTGCAACATCTCACCAGCCCATGCACCGGCAAATGATAGCATAATGCCATTCAAACCAATCAGCAAAATATGCTCAGAATGAATATCTGCAAATCCTTGCAGCTTCAATCCGGGAAGAAAGAAATAGAGAGCCACGCTCACAATAATGGATGAAATCGCGGGCTCTGAAATGGTCTCCCCTTTGGAGAGCAATCCAGCAACCATGCCGGTCAAGATGAATCCTGACAATAATGAAAGAACCGGAAATGGCAATGCGGCAAAAGTTGTTCCACTCATCCAGCCTAATCCAAATACGGCTATCAATCCTATGACAAGTGAACCAGCCACGCTTTTCAGATCCAATGAACCAGAACCATTGCTCATGTGAGAATCCTTGAAAAATGAATATGAATAACGATAAATTCAGGAAATTGCGTAAAACCTATGCACTAAATAGTGCATTGTCAAGCGAATACGCAAATTTTTTTGCAAAACCTTCAATTGATGCATGATTTTTGCATTGATTCGGATACACAATCAAGTCAGTTCATGCGCATTCAAGATCACTTAGGAAAAATCACCTGGACCATGCTAGACAAAGGTCTATTTATGGTTTATGGGTTGATTCGGCTCTATCAAGTGAGCCTTATGTCACCATCTGAATTTGGACTTTTTGCCCTTTTGGATGCCATCATCATCGCAATTTCAACGCTGACGGACAGCTTTGCTCTTAATGGAATTGTGAAATATGGCTCAAGAGGTGGAGAAAGAGCCAAATTTAATATGCTCATCACAATTTCTCATATCGGAATTTCAGTTTTCCTTTGTGGACTGATCTATAGTTCAAGATATCAACTCGCACAAATATTTAATGAACAAGGAATCATTGCTATCGCCGAATATGTACCGCTGTTGATGGTATTAACAATTCCCAGATTATACTTCATTAAGTTTCTACTGCGCGAAACTAAAATGCGCGAAGTATTCATTGCAAATGGCACATGGTTTTTTACAATGATTGGAATGACTGTGTTTTTTGGAAATCACTATGGTCATTTGACATTGGATCAAATGGTTGTGATTTCTTGCACCGGGACAGGTCTTGGATCACTGATTGGAGGTATGCTAAGTTTTTCTTCAATAGAATTATCCAAACCCAATACATCAATAATGAGGGAGTTTTTCACTTTTGGAGCATATCAAGTGGCATGGAATATTCCCGCTTCGATTATGCGTCATTTAGATTTATATATCATTCAGTTTTTCTTTGGAACTACAATCGTCGGAATTTTTCAATCAGCCAAAACTCTCTATCGGTTTTTTGAAGCATTAATTGATGGAATTAGTGGTTTATATTATCCCGCATTGGTACGCATGCATGCTCGAGGGGATACAGTTGCGGAACATGCAATGACTTCCAAAATTATTTCTTTCACCATGTTCGCAATGGTGGTAATTGTGATGTCGCTCAGTCTGGGCTTGGGAGAATGGCTCATAGATACGTTCTTGAGTTCAAAATATGTCATGGCTTATCAGCATTTTTCACTACTAATGATATGTGCAATTATGCTTCCAATGATGATTAGTGCAATCATCTATATCACGAGAGATCACATGAAAGCACTTCTCATGAATGCACTTATTAGTGCGTCCATGGGTATCACTGTTTCCATTTTGATAGGTATGAGTGGTCATTCTGAACTTATAGCACTTGGAACGATGAGCTATGTTTTCACATTCTCATTGATTGGCATTATCTATGCAATGAAACAAAAAATCTTTTCACCAAAAGATTTCTTCAGAGCCATCCCTGATACCATGCATTTTGTTCGATCATTGATGCATAGAAAAACATGAATATTTTGTTTGATATCATAATTCCAACATATAACAATCGTGATGAATTGTTTCATTGTTTGACTGGATTTGAATCACAGACAATGAAAGAATTTCGCATATTGATTTGCATAGATGGATCTACCGATGGAACGCAGGAATTTCTCTCGCAATATATTTCCACGTCTGCATTGAACATTACTGTATTAGAGCATCCTGATGGACAAAATCATGGAAGAAATGCAACGAGAAATCTTGCATTACCAATTCTGAGCGCGCCGTACATGATTTGTCTTGACTCAGATGCAATCCCTTCACCACAATTCATTGATCAGCATCATGTCATTCTTCAACAAGAAGAATGTATTTCAGCAGGAGATTTGACATATGTAAATGCAGATACAAATCGATGGGCCGCATATTTACATACAAGAGGGAAAAAACGTTTTGCAAATAATGCACTGATTCCATTTCAATATATAACTACTGGAAATCTAGGAATGCCAACAAGATTTTTCATTGCATTACAAGGACAAGATAGTGCAATGCGTGGTTATGGAGGTGGTGATACAGAATTTGCATATCGTTTATACAAGACATTCAATCCAAATATTTATCATGCAAAAGAAGCAATTGCTCATTCATTCATGCATAAATCAATTGATGATGCATTAAATCAAATGGAAGAGTTTGGAAAAGGAAATTTGCAGTATATCCGTGCAAAGCATCCAGCTTTTACCGAATTATTCAAAATGGATGTGATTGCAGGTAACGGTATAACATCTACAGTGACTAGAGCCCTTCTTCACCCCTTTTTTGGCATGATAACTCATGCATTGGCAATGGTCTTACCGATAAAAATATCCATTGCTTTATTACCACATGCAGTAATGAGTAGAATTATGAAAGGATTGAATAGTACTGAATGAACTATCAAGCATGTGATTTCATGACGGCAATATTTTGAGCAAGATCCCCTGAAAAGATTCCTGAACCACTGACAATAATATTTATTCCTGCATCCATTACTTCTTTTGTCATATCAGGTTTGATTCCACCATCAATCTCAAGCTCCACATGTTCTAGACCTTTTTCATCTAAATAGGTTCGAAGTTTTCGTGCTTTGTCCAATACATGCGGTATGAATGCTTGTCCACCAAAACCAGGATTGACAGACATCAATAAGATAAAGTCAACATCGCTTGCAGCCTCCATCCCATATTCAATAGGTGTTGATGGATTCAACACTATTCCAGCTTTTTTGCCTTGTCCTTTAATAAGACTCAGAGTTCTGTGTAAATGTGGACATGCCTCAACATGAACAGATATCCAGTCTGCTCCAGCATTTGCAAATGCAGGGATATATGCATCAGGATTACTGATCATCAAATGACAATCGAGAGGCAATGAAGTGTGGGGCCTGATTGCTTCCACAATTAAAGGTCCTATCGTAATATTCGGAACAAAATGTCCGTCCATCACATCAACATGCACTATATCCGCACCAGCCTTTTCGCACCTTTGCACTTCAGATTTCAATTGTGAGAAATCTGATGATAACAATGAAGGTGCAATGAGCAAAGGATGTTTCATAATATGTTTTAATGTTGAATTGTCATTGGAATAATATGAACATTCATACCATACCGAATAGAGATTGAGTATAATCCGGAAGCAAGATCTGAAACATTGTATTCAATACGATGATTTCCTATTGATCCTGCTTGCTCGATGGTTTTTACAATCTTTCCGGTCATTGACTCTATTATTTGCACCTTTACAGTCTCTTGTGAATGTGCATCAAATGACAGAACAATTGTCTCTGATGTTGGATTTGGATAAACAAATATTGGATTCTGCTCTATCTGTTGCTCATTGATAGAAGTCACAATGCTAAAATCTCTATCGAATCTTGGTACTAATTTATACCTTCTACTTCTAAAATCTGCGCCAATGATTCCACGAACAAAATCGATCTTCTCACCTATAGTAGGTTTTACTCGATTTGATATTTTGATTATGCTGTCTCTTGTAGAATATGTCAACTTGCTTTCATCTGTCTCAACCCTAATGCCTTGATTCATGTCTTGCTGTAATGCTTGATCCACGATGATGAATTCTCCGGTTGATTGCGGAGCGGAAGGCTCGATTGTTCCAATGACAACATTTGGGAATTCAACAAGCATATCCCGCCATTGATCAGATCCTTGTACTCCACTTGGAGAAGTTGTAAAATTGGCAGTACTCAAAGAAACAGGTTTATATGGTGTTTCATTTCCTAACACTTCCATTGAATCTACATTTCCAAAAAATACCACGCCACCAAATTCTTGCAAGCGTGAAGTAATGCGTACTTTTTGTCCACGCTTTAGCAACATTGCTTTCGAATTATTTCCTTGTCTGTAAAATGCAGCACCTGAAAATGGTGTAGTGCCATCCTGAATGATTGCTCTTGCTTGATTTTGAAAACGATCACCGAAAATATCAGATGAATCACACATGACAATTCCTTCAATCGTCACCGATGCACCTGTCATATTTCTAATTCCGCTTACAGTATCAGGATTTTTAACATCAGAAATTTTCGGATATGTATCTACTACTTTATAGAAGTAATCTGATGATACAGGAAGTCGATAAGCATTGTTTACTTCATCGATTGCACTGATATAATATCGAACAGTTGTTCCTGCTGGCTGTGCTGGAATAATACCTAACCAGCTACCTGTAGGATCTTCTTGAGCAGGATATTTCGTATATGTAGTGCCACCATCAACAGAAACAAATAATGCAATTTTGTCGAAAGGCACCAAATTCGTTCCGCTCAATACATCATATACAATTTGCACTTGATCATTTGATGAAGGAAATAGTTTCGCTGGTCTTTGAGCAATTAAGCTTATCACTGCAGGTTTTGGACCTGGCACAATATCCGGTTGCATAGATGGTGCAATAGCGTAGGTATATAATTGCGACCCGCCACCCATTCCTCCTCCACCACCACCTGCTATGAAATTAGTGGTGATATATCCTTCAATTTTGAACAGCTTTTGGCCAAGTGTATAGGATGAGAATTGAGATTCTTCGATAAAATGATTTTTGGTAGTGAAATATCCTGATTGATCAGACATCGGGATTTCATTCCCTTTACTATCTGAAAACATCAACACCGGGCTAGTGGAACTAACAATCACTGAATCAAAACGAACTTTTCTTCCTGCATACATTGATGCACCGGTTAATGGATTTCTGCCTTTAGTTCCTTTATAAAATTGGGATATCTCCACAGTGGGTACATTATCCATTGATGCATTTTTTGAAATGGTTTTCACTGGTGTTTTTGTAACCAATTCTAGTGCCGGTAATGATACTCGCTGTTGGGAAAATGCATCATATTCATATGGCAATGTTGTTACAACAGCAGTACACTCAATCACATCTCCAATGCGCACTCTATCAAAGAGTGTTGTGCGAATTGTAGTGTCTCTTTGGAATAGTGCAATACCAACTTTTGATGCAGCATTTGTATCTGCGCTTGATAAGTATGTAAGCCAAGACTTACCGGTGAGCATGATGGGTCTTCTGTCTGCACCTAATGCATTGATGAGTACAGAAACTCCTGCTCTTCCTCTCACAATAACTGTATCACCGAAATGGGGTGAGAGATAGGATGGAATTGCCAGTGAGTCTGGAGTTAAAATGGCAAGTTCTTGGATTGATTTCTGATCAGCTGCGAGTAGTGACATGCTCAGTGACAGGAATGCACAAAATGCGCTTAGGAGTTGTTGCGGTTTCATGGAGATTCTTTTGGTTGATGAATGTTGTGCAATATAGCAAATCAATATGCTTTTTATGGGCTATTCAACACTTTTCGGCAATTCTGAGTTTCGCAGTTCTTGCTCGAGGATTTCTGGATATTTCTTCCGGACTTGCTTCTATTGGCTTATTGGTGAGAATGTTGAGTGATGGAATGTTATCATCTTGCTTCGATGACAATTCTTTGAACACATGCTTTACGATTCGGTCTTCAAGAGAATGATATGATAAAATTACGATTCTCCCACCTTTAGTAAGTTTTGGAATCATCCCTCTTATTGTCCGCTCAAGAATATCCAATTCACTATTGACTGCAATGCGAATTGCTTGAAACACTCTGGCAAGTGATTTGGAAACAATATGAGGTGGAACACATTCTTCAATGATATGTCGCAAATCAAATGTTGATTGCAGAGGAGCCGCACGGCGGCGCTCAACGATCCGCCGTGCGATTATTCTTGCAAAAGGTTCTTCCCCGAAACCTCGCAGAATATGGTGGAGTTTACCCTCCTCAATAGTATTTAGCAATTCTTCCGCCGTCTGCCCCTCCGGACCGAATCGCATATCAAGTTTTGTATTGAATCGGTAACTAATTCCTCGCTGTCCTTTATCCAATTGTCTGGATGATACTCCCAAATCAAGTAATACACCTGAAATGGAATCTTCTTTCATATCATCATCAATCATGGAAATGAAATTCATATTCCTGAGCGACAACTTTTCAGGTTCGCTCATTCTTACATGTGCAAATCGCTCTTCACAATGCGCTATAGCATCAGGATCTGCATCATAGGAAATCAATGTACCTTGTTTACTCAGACGCGACAATATTTCTGCGGTATGACCACCGCCGCCAAGCGTACCATCAATATATGTACCAGCCGAACCAAGTACCATCAATGCATCTATGCATTCATGAAGCATTACCGGCAAATGATATTCATATTCCTGAATCTCGGGATTGTCGGATACTCTTGGTCTCCGTTTTGCTTTGTATTGCTTTTTATTGCCCATTCGGACGCTGCATCACCTGTGAAGCAACTTGCTCATAACTTGCTTCAAACTTTCCGAGATAGATTTCAAATTCTTCGGGTTGCCACAATTCGATATGATCTATCATTCCGACTATGACAACTTTTCCATCAATGCCGGCAAAGTCTAAATACTTTCTCGGTACAATAATGCGTTGCTGTGCATCCAATTCAACTTCCTCACTCCATGCTAACACGGTGCGTAAGAAAAATCGACTTTGCTCATCATACTGATTGAGCTTCGCATATTCAAGTTCATATCTACGCCATTCATCCAAAGGATATGCGGCAACGCAACGGTCCGAGCCTCTCGTCAGCACAAATGTATTAAGTGCCTCCGGAGACAAAGCCCTGCGCATTTTTGCCGGGATATTCACTCGACCTTTGGAGTCGACCGAATATGTTTCTTGTCCTTTGTAAAAAGCCATGATTCTATTGAATAAGAAACAAAAGGGTTAAAGATTGGAATGTTTCCGAAAGCTGATTTCATACTCTGCAAGCAAAAACGAGTTTGAATGTGAGAATTGAAGAAGTATTCCCTCACATTCTCCCACATACAGCATTTCTAGAATTTCATTCCCCACTTTGTCCCACTAAATTCACACAAAACTGATGAATCAATAGGACTTGACCAATTCTTTTTTGACGACAATTTTCATTTTTGGCAGTTTTATATAGATTTAAGCGAAACTGGTCAAATGAGCAAGATAGATCTCATTTTATATTGCCGTTAATTTTCTGCACAGAAATTGAATGGTCTTATCTTTGAAACAAATCAATGTAAGTAATTGATTTTACAAGATATTGATGAATTTTTGATAAAGACTGGGATATAAGGTTGGGCTTGGGGACATGGGAAAGGGGATGTTATTTGTTCAGTTCAAATCGATTTCCAGTTGACCAGAATGTAATCCCAAAGAACTTCCTCATGGCTGCTGCATGCCTTAAATCAAGGAATTCCGGCAAAACACAAGATCATGGCTTCCCTCCATGATCATGTGATGTACTGAACTTTTCAAACATCCCCCACTTTCTCCCACTAAGAATGTACAAAAAAACAAAACTTTTCTTGATTGTGCAACCATAAAGATATTATGTCAAGCATTTTTCCTGAAAATTTTGATACTTGGCATATTTTTTTCGAATAAGCCATTGAAAAAATTCAAAAAATACTGACCTCCATTCCATACCTTGGAATGAATAATGGAAGTTTGTAAAAATGTTGGGAATTATAGGGAGGAAATCACTTGTGAAAGTGAGTGCATATTGAGGGCTTTTGCAAGGGTTTTGGCTGCTTTTTTATACTTATTGGACTCTGACTTTCTTGTACCCGCAAGAAGATGAGCGATATTGGCAATGGTAAGTAATTGATATTCTTTTCCAAGATCAACACTGGCTTTGGCAGCAATCTGCAGATGTTTCCATGCCGGAAATGCATCATTCACCGAAAGGTGATAGCTGGCATATGCATTGTCAAGCAAACACATGATTATTGGGTCTTGTATTTTTTGAGAGAGTTGATCAGATTCCTTCAAGAAAATGGAAGCTCTCTCTGAATCACCAACGATAAGTGAAATTCTTGCCATTAGCAATGATAACATTGCTTCATCTCTCTTTGGAATTGATCCTGCATGTAAACCAAGAAATTCATTACAGATTGACAAAGCATGTTCATACTCACCATTTTCACAAGCGGAAATCATTTCTCTTTCCAATGCTGCAGAATCTGGTTTTACAGTATCATGCAATTGCTCTTCATTACCTTCTTCAATTTGTTGTTCGATGAATTCAGTTTGTTGTAAAGTTGGAATATTCATTCCAAACTCTTCTTTTAACTCTGCACCAATTCTTGTTCTACTTAATGTTTGTTCGATTGGTGCTTCATCTCCTGTGAGCGTAAATTGTCTGATATTCGAATCATATTGTTGCAATGCAAAACCACTTATGTTGGGCATTGCCATATTCTGTGATGTTTGTGCAATTTCGAGTAAGCCATTTTGTACTATGTCGCGTTCTCCGGCACCATTAGCATGAGCAACGATGTAGGGTGTGATTTGTGATCGCTGAACTTCATCCAGCCCTTCTGCTTGTTCTTTGAGAACATGTAGCATTTGAGAATGAATTGCAGTCTTCTCTTCATACTCAAGTGAACGCTCAAAATAATCTCGATAAAATGTTTGAGTAAACTCAAAGAGAGTTGTCTTGACACCATATCGTTCATGAGGTCCTAGACTTCGTAGCACACCTGTTTTTGCTTGAACTCTTTTAATTCTTCGTATTGCAGTTACTACATCGATATTCAACAATTTCGAAATGATGAATGCACTACTTTCAATTCCTTCTGCAGCGCACAATGACAAAAGCATAATTTCATCTTCATTCAGGTTTTCAATAAGCTTAGAAAAAGCCGCATGAACACTGGATGGGAGCAAGTCACCTCGAATGAATTCTTCCTTGACCGATCCATCATCTTTGAATGGTGTTACCTTTGAGAAATATCGTACATATTCTGTGACAACACTTGGAATTCCCGAGGTCTTACTGTACAGAATGTCTTCAAACTCTTTATTGCCAGAATAATCATTCAGCATTCTCACACATAATTCATGCACTTCATTTGTAGTAAATGGATCCATATCGCAGAAGCGATAAACTTTTCCATCATCTTTAATTCCACGAAGTACACTTAGCAGAGGTGACAATGTTTCTTCAGCCACACTTTTGCGATATGCAATCACCAACATGATAGGCAACTTTGCAATATCATCTGCTATTTTTTCAATAAGCAAAGCAGATTCTGCATCACACCAATGCATATCGTCAAGAATTAAAATCAATGGATTTTTTGAAGCCCATTGTACAAGAGTTTTATAGAATTCTAGATATAAATCTTTTTTCTCAGCCTTGTCAACTTCCTTTCCATCCGCTTTCTCTTTTTCATTCTTGTAGAGTTGAACATCGCGGTTGATTTCTTTAACAGCATCCACCAAATCCCCAAAGTATGGTACGGATGTAAGAAGTGTCATACCAATATTGATTGCCAATTTTTTCTTAGGCGTCATTACTTTTTCGCCTGATTTCAATTCTTCAATCAATCGAAGGAAGGGACCGAGTGGTTGCAACATTCCAACCTGCATTGTTCCTACAGGTGCTTGACAAGCAGCCATTGAAACAAGTGCTTTATCTTGTAATTGCATTTCCTGTTCGAAGACACGCAGCACAGTTGTTTTACCAAAACCAGTTTCACCTGAAACAAACACAAC
>RGCF01000391.1 GCA_009919265.1 Bacteroidota bacterium
CAAGCCTCTACAGCACTGGCCTCTCAAGCCCAGGCTTCCACAGCCGAAGCGCAGTTCAAAGCCTCTCAAGCCCAGGCTTCTACAGCCCAAGCGCAGTTCCAAGCCTCTACAGCACTGGCCTCACAAGCCCAGGCTTCTACAGCTCAAGCACAGTTCCAAGCCTCTACAGCACTGGCCTCACAAGCCCAGGCTTCTACAGCCGAAGCGCAGTTCCAAGCCTCTACTGCACTGGCCTCACAAGCCCAGGCTTCTACAGCCCAAGCTCAACTGCAAGCCTCTACAGCACTGGCCTCTCAAGCCCAGGCTTCCACAGCCGAAGCGCAGTTCAAAGCCTCTCAAGCACAGGCCTCTACAGCCCAAGCCGAGTTCCAAGCCTCTACAGCACTGGCCTCTCAAGCCCAGGCTTCTACAGCCAAAGCATCAACTGCGCAAGCCATACAAGCCTCTACAGCCCAAGTGTCGACAGCAAGAGCATCACAAGCCCAAGCCGTATCTTCTGCAGCCCAGGGATTCCTCTTCGCGCTCAGCAATCCCAATGTAGTAGTATCATCCGCCGCTGCAACAAATCTCGTGAATATCATTACAAACCAAATACAATCACTCATCTCTTACGGCTCATTCTCAGAAGCAAGAACACTTGCAATACAAACGCTCAACAGTATTCGCGCCTCACCAGCCTTCTTAGCAAATGATCCTGCAACCATCGCGCTGGTAGATCAACTTGTTGCACTAGAACAACAGATTGTTGCATCCGATTCATCTTCAGCTTCTTCTGCTGTACAAGCATCCGCAGCCATTTCCTCTTCTGTAGCCTCTCTACAAAGCTCAGATGTATCCGCATCAAAGGCGGCGGCAACAAGCCTATCATCATTAGTAACATCAAGAGTGAACGAACTTGTCGCTATAGGGCAATACTCTCAAGCAGAAGCACTACTACAACAAACAATACAGCAACTCAGTGGCTCAACTGCAGCAAGCGACCCGATGGTACAAGCGATGATTACAACTCTTAACACTCTGCAACAAACAATACGCGCACAAGATCCTCAAATCAGAGCTTCTACTGCCCAAGCCTCTACTGCCCAGTTCCAAGCAGAACAAAAGGCGATTACAAAAGCCTCTCAAGCAAGAGCCTCAACAGCGCAAGCGGCAATTGACCAGGCGAATACCCTACAGGCGTCCGCGGCGCAGGCGAGCATGACACAAGCCCAAGCCTCTGCTGCACAAAGCCTCCTTACAACACTGAGCAGCAGTTCTATTACAGAATCATCCTCTGCGGCTTCAAGTCTGGCGACCCTAATAACCCCGCAAGTACAAACACTCATTTCAAGTGGCTCCTATTCTGCTGCATATACAATCGTGATCCAAACATTGAATAGTATCCGCGCTTCTCCTGCATTCTTGGCGAATGATCCCGCCACGCTTGCCACAGTACAACAACTCATGTCCTTGCTACAATCAATCATGTCCTCTTCTCCCGTACTTGCTTCTTCCGCCATACAAGCATCTGCCGCCCAAGCCTCCTATATCGCTGACCTACAAAGCACAAATACGACAAAGGCAAAAGCAGCAGTAGAAGATCTAACCAGTTCGGTGACGGCACAAGTAACAGAACTTGTAGCGTTAGGAAAATACGCAGAAGCAGAGGCACTCATACAACAAACCATACAAAACATCAATAGTTCCACTGTGGCATCTAGTGTGATAGCACTTACAAGCCTGGCCAATCTGAATACACTACTTCAATCTGTGATCGCCAAGGATCCTGTAGTTAGAGCATCTACAGCACAGGCAACAGTACAAGCCTCTGCAGCCCAGGCCTCCACTGCCCAAGCAATCACCGCGCAAATACAGGAATACACCGCCGCTCTACAAAATACAAACACTACCATCTCATCTGCTGCTGTAAGCAACCTATCCAACGTGGTACAACAACAAGTACAATCTCTACTGGCAAGTGGCTCCTATGAGCAGGCGAATGCGCTCATCATAAGTGTCCTGTACAACATTCGGTCGTCTCCTGCCTTCTTAGCAAATGATCCTACAACGCTTGCAATCGTCCAGCAACTCATGACCTTGGAGCAAACAATCGCATCTTCGAGCTCATCACTCGCTTCTTCCGCGATACAAGCCTCTACAGCAAGAGCCTCCTACGTAGCCGCCCTGCAAAGCACGGATACCTCCGTCGCCGTGCCGGCAGCAGAAAGCCTGTTCACATCTGTCAACGCCAGAGTGATTCAGCTATTAGCTCTAGGGAACTACACAGAAGCAGCTGCACTTGTACAACAAACTATCCAGCAGATCTCCTCTTCCCCTGTGGCAAACAATTCAGCTCTACAGGCTATTCTAGCAAACCTCAATACCTTGCAGCAGTCCGTTGCTTCCAGGAATACTCCTGGACAAGCCTCCGCAGCCCAGGTACAAAAGCAGCAAGCATCAGCCGCCCAGGCCTCTACAGCCCAAGCCGAGTTCCAAGCCTCTACA
>RGCF01000392.1 GCA_009919265.1 Bacteroidota bacterium
GAACTCCTTACTGCCCAGCTTGAATGGCCCGTGCTGTTGTGCCTTATACCAGAAGATTTGGTCTTGTAATTTGTTCGATTTCGCGTTATTATTGATGACGAGACATTCATAATTCTCGGTACACTGGTCCATGACCTGACAAAAGCTCTCAAAAGTGGGGAACATACCCGCATAATTGTCGTAGATTCGCTTACGATTCGCAATATATGGCTCGCGGAGAATAAAAACGTAGTCGATATTCGTGCGGAGATTTGGTGGGATACCCAAAGGATATTGCATTGTGATGACTAACATGATCTTCCAGTGTCTCCCGTTCATAAAAAGGAGACGCATCATCACGTCCTTCGTCCATTTGTTATCATACAAGCAATCATCCAATACAACGAACGTCCTTGGGTCAATGGACGACTTTTTATACGTATCCATTTCCTTTTTCACTTGTTTTAAGACTGCTTTTTGACGCTTGAGAATGTTCTCAATAATGGCGGTATTATACGCATCGTGGATGAATAATTTCGGCACATGGGCGGCGAAAAAGCCGTTGCCCGCCTCTGTGCCAGAGATGACAGTTCCAATGGGAATATCTTGGTGGTGAAACATCAAGTCCTGAACGAGGAAACTTTTACCAGTATCACGACGCCCGATGAGAACGATAACGGGACCCTTGTTTTCATCAGGACGAAAACTGATGGCTTTCATATCGAATTTTGCGAGTTCTAAATTCATATCTATACTTGTAGTGATACAAACAATGGATATTTTTTTGCAACATTTTATACGAAGGGTGAATGAATACAAAGATACACCACCGCCCGTTTAAAACCAATATAAAACTTCTATTGAACAATCATATTATCATTCGTCATTCGTCATTCGTCATTCGTCATTCGTCATTTAGGAAAAAATGGTGCCGACATCGACGACCATTCAACTACATTACCGAAAACATAAATATACACCAGATAGAATTGATTCAGCAAAGTTGTATGATATTCAAAATTATATTCCGATTTATAGTCGTTTTTTTGATATCAACGAGACAAATTACAATAGTATACAGTTGAACCAAATGTATTATTTACAAAACATAGTTCAATATTCGACACATAATAATCAAGAAACAAAAGACTTGTATTCTACTTCTCTAAATCATTTAGAGACAGTTATAAGTGATGACGCAGGCAATACAATGAATGTTCCAATATTTGTGAAATACTCACCTTTGTTAGATCCGATTCGTTATTTGTCTGGTAAATATGAAACGCCTCTATCATCAACAACCACTTACGCCAAAACTTCACTTCCTAAATACAACTCGACGCCAGAAAACTGTGAAGAAAAAATGCTGAATACAAATAATTCATCGTATGTGGATGGATTTTTCTCCTATTTGACAAGTCGCACTCTTCATACCCACGGGATTGTCCACGGACTTGATTATTATGGAAGTTATCTTTGTAAGCAACTCGAATTCTCGACGAATGTATTTGACGATATTGACTATTTGGCCGATTGTTCTTTTTTTAATACCTATGAAAATGAGCGTTTTACAATCGATTATTCTCAATTTGGGGATGATGAAACAAGTATGCGCGACCATAAATGGTTAAAACTACGAAATAAGTTGAATCCAGTGCTACATTCAGGAAACAAACCTATAACAATTCTTGAAGATGTCGTAGATTTTGAACCGATTATTACGAGTTCAGCAGACGTTCAGACATCCATATCTGTATGCGAGGTCTCGCACACTGACGATAGTGAGTTAGTGGAAATAAACTTCAACGAAATCGTAGAATCATCAGAAGAAGTGATAGAACCCAAAAAGGTTAATAAAAATAATAGTTGTGGTGGGTCATACAGCAACAGCGACAGCGACAGCGACAGCGACAGCGAGACATCCCAGTCAAATTCATCTTATACTACGATTGAGTCGATAGAAGAAGATAACGACAATGAAAAAAAGAAAGTGAATCGAAAAAATGGTGATGCTGATGTTGAAAATCATCATAAAGGTAGCAGTGAACGCGACGACAGCGACCACGACAGCGACAACGACAACGACAACGATGGCGACGAAAGCGAGTATTCCGACTACAGCGATGATGAAAAAATCATTGTAAAAATACACGACTTCCCGATTCAGGCAATTTTACTAGAAAAATGCGTCAATACACTCGACCATATTATGATGCACGATGAACTTACGAAAGAAGAATGGACTTCACTCTTATTCCAAGTTATTATGACACTCGTTATTTATCAAAAGATGTTTGAATTCACACACAACGACCTTCATACAAATAATATTATGTTTATCGAAACAACCGAAGAGTTTATTTACTACTTATACGAAGGTCAGTATTACAAAGTTCCTACTTACGGCCGCATTTTCAAGATCATCGATTTCGGTCGCGCCATCTACAAATTCCGTGGAGAGTTGATATGTAGCGACAGTTTTCA
>RGCF01000393.1 GCA_009919265.1 Bacteroidota bacterium
AATCATGCACACACGTAAAACTGGACATCGGTCTCTCGTATAACGCACCACAATCACAATCGTGGCTCTCGTGTGAAGACGCTGGTTTAATGGTGTTTGGGTTTGAACCAAATCCTGCGAGTATTGCGTGTATTACGCATAAAAATAACAAAAAACAACATCATAATCACGGTGATTGTCTTCAACACCACTACATCGAAGAAGGCCGTTTCGTAATTCAACCGTGCGCATTAAGTTCGGTGAGCGAGCCAACAACTATGAAGTTTTATGTTAGTCAAAATGACTGCGGAACATCAAGTCTCTTTCCGAATGATGAACGACATCTCGGTAAAATCAAAAAAGTAATCGACGTTCCCGTCTATTCTCTCAAAATGTTCTTTGACGGGTTTCCGTGGCACCGTTTCCAATACATCGACTACGTCAAAATCGACGCACAAGGGTCGGATCTGAATATCCTGAAAAGTGCGGGTTCATACCTGAGTGACCGAGTTGTTTATGTAACTGCCGAAGGCGACGGACAACAATACATCGGTGCTGACGAATGCTCGGAAGCCAACATCACATCCTATATGGAGTCACAAGGATTCATCCATATCAAACACCCAAACACGATTGACCCTACATTCGTAAATAAAAAGTATATAGAATTATCCAAGAGAATATACATAAAACAAACGTAATCAAACACACCTGTTATGAGTTATAATTGTATTCAATATTATACCACCGCACCACGAACCGACGGGTTTGGCGCACAGTTCCAAAATATCATCGCAGATATCCTTTACATATATAACAATACGAATCACGCATATGTATTTCCGAATATCGCAAGTTTCGAGCATAATTATACAAATGAACCCAGATTCACCGAGAGATTAGTGCAGTATATGAATCTACGCAGTCATTTTCGACTTCCTTCAAATGTTTCTCCGAATGAAGTGAAGTGTATTTCGAATGGGGAGTCTTATCCATTTGTCGAGTCAAATCTCTCCCGTTTGTTAAAAAGTCAAACGATGACGGACATTAAGATTATGTTTTATGAGGGCATAACCACACCATTTGATAGACGATACCATAATGTTGCGGTTCATATACGTAGGTATAATATTGTAGATACACGTATAGCGGGAACAGATACTCCGCATTCTTATTATATAGGGTTGATGAACCATATTCGTGCGACCCACGGCACCAGCGACGACAAACGTCCTCTTCGGTTTCACATTTATTCGCAGACGACTAGTGCCGATACCGAAACCGTGTTTAAACAGACGTATTGCGGAAACGATGACACCGAACTTCACTTGAATGGCGATGTAATTCCCGCCTTTCACGGTATGGTTTTCGCGGATGCGCTGATTTGTTCTGGGTCGTCGTTGAGTTATTGTGCCGCGTTTTTATGTAATGGGAACGTTTATTATAAACGATTCTGGCACCGACCTGCGGACTTCTGGTTGATCGGTGATGATATCTTGAAAAGGGCAATTATTTCATAAAGTATATCAAAGGTATATCACATATAGATAAGTGTATCTATATATGATGTTATGGTTTCTCGATGACTACTTCTTTCGCCACCAACTTGATCACCTTGGCGATATTCTTATCATCGCCGTCTAGCACGGCTCGCGACATAGTGATATACTGAGCGTTTTCATACGTTGAACTATCTTCACATTTTGGATTCTGTTTCGCCCATTCATTTACAAGGACAATATTCTTATGCTCGACAACACGAACTGCTTTCGTAATCTTGGTATTTACCTCATCATCCCGTTCCCACTTATCGGCATCTTTCACATAAAGCGTCTCTCGGCGTGCGTCACTACAATGTATCGGACGCTTACACACATCCGTATTTCTCAAACTGTCGATGAAGAGTTTCGACATACCTTGAACATAACCCATACGTCCAAATTCAAGCAGGTCGTCATCCTTCAGACGGATTGTATTTGCGAACTCATTGATATTCATCGCATCTTTACAATGCTCATTCAAGAAAAACTGGAGATTGAACGTGTTGTTGTTATTGTTGTTATTACTGTTATTATTACTATTGGTAGGTCCGTTGTAATTGTTATTGTTCGGAATGGAACTGGCCGCACTAGCAGTAGTAGCGGCACTAGCGGCAGCAGTCGCGGCGGCCACTGCGTTGATCACCATTGATTGCTGACTACACATCATTTCTATCAACTTATTCTGAAATTCTTGATTATTTTTAAACATATCAAACATGATTGTTTTAAGGTCTTCGGCTGTTACGCCACTATGAGCGGTAGGAGGAGGAACGGTAGGAGCAGGAGTGGGACTAGGAGCGAATGGCTGCGAATGTTCTTGTGTGGGCGTGCCATTACAGGTTTTCTTATGCTTCCATAATCCACTTTTACTATAATATTTATTCCCGCATTTTTCACAGTATTTATAAATATGCTTTTCAAATATAAAAGCAACTTGGGTC
>RGCF01000394.1 GCA_009919265.1 Bacteroidota bacterium
TACAGATTACAGATAATATAAATATAAGCAGTGCATCCTTATATCAAAACGGTCTTCTACTAGGAAGTGGTAGCAGCGGATCTATATCTAGTATTCAGTCTGGGATAAGTTCTTATATATCATGTGGACCCAGTACAATTTCTTTTGTTAATGCCGGAAACAATATACTTCAGATAACACCAACCGGAACTTTACAATATACTAGTTCTTCAATGTATCTAAGCACTGGAATTCAAGTAAATGGTTTTTTATATGTATCAGAAAATGCATATGTTAAGAATATGTTTCAGACCTCCGACAGAGATAAGAAGTCTGATATACAGCCGTTTAAAACGTGTCTTGATGATATCTTAAAACTAGAACCATATACATTTAAATGGAAAGATTCAGGTGAGAATGATCTAGGATTTATATCTCAAGATGTTCAGAAATCTTGGCCATCATTAACTGAGGGAAATTCATTGGCATATTCACGTTTTGTTCCATTGCTATTAGAAGGCATTCGTGAATTACACGAACGTGTTAGTATTCTAGAGTCTAAACGAAAGGCTTAAGTAAGTTTTAAACATATTAATTAATGGATTGTGCAAAGGGACCATCGGATACATGTAGGGCTATTAATCCTATCTTAGGACCAATTTCATCTAGGAAAATTATAACACTTGCAACAGCCACAATTCACAATGATTCCTTTTTTGTGAATGGATTATTTCAAAATGTCTTTATCTTATATAAATTATTAGATTCCATGGGATATGCACCTATTTTACTAGTCAACGAAAAACCTAATGATCTGAACAAGGTGCCTTCTATCTTAAGAAACGTGCGAATGATTATTGCAGAAGAAATTATAAGGAATTCTATCCCTATTTACATGAATATCGAAATAGCCATGAGTATAGATCCTAATATGAGAATGCATATGCGTGAACGAGGAACTAAAACGGTAAAGTTATATCTTGGAAATATATTGAATATTGATATTGAAACACCTATCTTTTATTCTTCTGTTAATTTTGCTCATCATATAACTGGTGAAATTGATGAAATCTGGGTATCACCTCATTATAAGCAACATGATGAATATGCGGGTATGATAAATAAAATAGGGCAAGCAAAGATTGCACCCTATGTATGGGATCCGTGTATTTTGACTCTCGGAGGATTAAGACAATTCAAGTGGCGTCCTAAGTTGCCTGGAGAACCCCAGGTATTTGTAATTCTAGAACCCAATATTTCCTTTCAGAAATGTTCCTTGATACCCTTGTTGATTGTGGAGCGCTTATATAGAGCATATAAGGGAGATTATAAAGTTATTATCGGTAATTCTGATAGACTACATGTAAATCCTTTCTTTACTAAAACTATTTTGCCCACATTAGAACTTTACAAGGATTGTCGTATTGTATTCAGTGGACGTAATACAATTACTTCGATTATGAACGACTATCCTTCCTGTATTGCAGTAGCACATCAGTGGAATAACCAGTATAACTATATGACTTTAGAGTACTTAGTGTCTGGATTTCCTATCGTCCATAATGCTCCTGATTGGTCAGATGCAGGTTACTATTATGAGGGATCTAGTGTAGACAAGGGGTTTGAAGTTTTAAAGAATGTTATAGATTTCCATGGTTCTTCTTTGGAGCAATATGCCGCGGGCGCCGCAGCCTTACAGTGGAGACACAGTCCTTATAATCCAGAAGTGCAGAAGGCGTGGCGAAAATTGATTGAATAACTATATTTTAAAAAAGCATTAATGGAGCATATAATGACAAGTGAGCGATTAGCTCAGCAAAAAGAATTCATTCAGCGTAAACTGGAAACATGTAAGCAGTTTGACAAATACGGGCTTACTTTGGTCGATACAAATTCTGTAATTATCTCATCACTCATGGGTGAATTACGTAATATTGTTCTGAATTTCTTCAAGGGTGGCCTGTATTCCATAAAGAAGTGTGAGCACTGTGGAACGGAGCAGTCCAAGCAGTTTGAGAGGGCACATAATAAGGGTATGTCTCGCAGCCAGGTTGCGCTTTCTGCTCTAAGTCGTATTAGACCAGACGAGACTAAGTCAGTCAAGCAGTCGAGCTTCATTAAGGCCTTTATTGAGGAGCATACTAATCATCCCTTGTGGATATTGTGTAAGGAGTGCCATAAGAAGTATGATGCGAAGGTCTAAACCCAGGATTCTAAATAAAGATAAATGAGAATTGGAATAACCGTGGATATGCGGCACTCTATGTTTAGTGCGGGACATCCAAATTCCTGTATAGCCGTATGCGAAGCAATGCAGGTAGGCGGACATGAAGTTGTTTTTATAAAGAAAGATACTGAAAAAGTATGGTGGGATGATGTCTTTGGAATTATGGGAGACTATACTATAGAAAGTGTGGAGAATTGTACTAAATTAGACGTTTTAATTGAAGTTGCATTTCATTTAACACAAATACAGCGTT
>RGCF01000395.1 GCA_009919265.1 Bacteroidota bacterium
GTATATATAATGAAGTTTCCAATATCTCGTGAAAGCCTTCAAGCGTTTGATATTGCCAAGGAACAAGAAGAATTACAAGAGGAAGAGATTCAAAAACGATTTACCCAGATATTAGACCAACTTTGTTTAGAATTTAAGAAAAGTATGCATTCCAACTCTACAGAAAAGAAGTTTGTGTGGCGAGGACTTCATTCTATTGGCCAAATTCAGATGTTACAAAGATGGGATGGAGGCATTCTATATAGTTCAGGACATAATTCAAATATGAATAGGGCTCTTCCTATCTTCATTAAAAAACTAAAAGAAGTTTTTATTGGATGTGATATTATCATTGACCCTTTACAGACATATCTTATTATTGATTGGTCGTAGATCAGTCTAAAAAATTGAAAAAATATTTCAGCTACGAGCTAACTACACGTCATGAGTCTCCAATCTTATCAACATACCGCAGAGCCACTTGTTATACTTACTGCGAAGGACTGGTTCTCATTCTATGAAAACTTATACGATACATACTTTACAATGTTCTTTAATGTCTGTGTATGGTTGTATATCCTATTCAATATCTATAAGGCCTACATACATACGGCGCCATATAAGATACCCGTGACTATCGATACAGTCAACGAAGTACAAGAACATATTCAAACCCTTGATCTTAAACTCATTCTACAACAAAAAGCCATTGACGATTGCAACGCCATGTTTGAAGATACTGTAAAAAAGTTATATAGCGAACTGGCCACGCTCAACCTTGTCATACACGCTTCTAACGAATCTACGCAAAATGATATAAAGAAGATAGACTGTGATATCGCTACATTTAAACTGGCTTCAGAAGCCTCTCAAAAGGCTCTTCAAGAAGATATTATGAGAAAACTAACTGACCATATCACAGCTTCGGAAACTTCTAAAAAGGCTCTTCAACAAGATACTAACAATATTCTCACATGGCTAGGGTCAACGCCTTATCTAATGAATACTGTTCGACCTAATTTACCTCCTCACTTTCCCCTACATGACCGCCACACCGTAGAAGCACGCAGGGCAATGCATGCGGATAATATGCGGCGTATCATTCAAAGTACACTTCGATAGTTACGGCCAAATTCTCACTGTTGCCTGACAATGGGGACAGAATATTAGACCGGTGCTGATTTTAAATGACCGTTTTCACTAACTTCTTTTTCAATAATATCAACTCTTAAACTATAAATATTATTTTCAACTAGCCGTTTATCAATTACTTTAACTTGAGATGGAACGTGTAGTTTTACTTTATCCTTAATATGTTCCGGAACATAACCACATATATCTGTTAGTTTCTTTATAATAATTGCCGAAGAATCATATTTATTAGGCTCAAAACTCATATCAAGAACATCACCAATATGTATGTCCTTTATAGTATCTTTATAGAAACTTACTCCGGATAATAAAAAACTGGTAACTGGAAATGATTGAACGTATGTATGTTTTTCAAAACCAAATACTCTTCTCCAATCAGTCATACTATTTCTTTAGATCTGAGTTAGTTTAAGTCTGACATAAAACGCTCATTTAAATTCCGCACGGGTCTAATAGATTCATGAACATACATTTTTAATCAGAGTCTTCAGTAGATTCACAATCAGAATCTAATGTATAACCCATATGATGCGTTCTAGCATAACAATCTGGAGAATAATGGCCTGTACGACCACACCGATAACAAGCCCCCCCTTCCTTGACAGCCTTAGTGGTGAGCTGCTTACGGGGGGCCTTGTGGGAAGGGAAGGTTTTCTTACTCTTTTCCTTACACGATTTTTCATGAACGCCACAGCCAAATGCTGTTGTAAAAGTTCTATGACAATATTCGCAACCCCATTCATCAGCATCGTCTTCATATTGTATCTTATTGCCTGAAGCGTCTGTTTTAGCATGACAATCTTTCATAAAGTGTCCTGGTCTCCCACATAGCTTACAAAGATCCTTTGCACCCCAAATCTCACGATTTAGAGTTTCTTTTTGAGAATCATCAAGTTCTATGTCAACATAAGAACCACCACGAACTTTATCGATACCATATTTAGACATATATTCTTTTGTATATTTATCTTCATCAAAGTGACTGGCGTTTGGAATAATTTTTTCAACTGAAATAGGTTTGTATTTTCTTGTCCAAGCAGAAGCGGTTCCATTCAAATGCTGTTGTTTCCTTTTTTCTAGATTGTTAGTCTTTCCTACATAATATCTACCACCTTCAAGGCGTATAATATAAATTGTAGTTGTAGACATTTATTGTAACATATCAGAACAACAAAAAAACGTCAATTTTACGCCATGACTCATCATTTCAATTTTAGATTTTCACATCCTATCCTAGAAGAAAATGCAAACGAGAAAGCTTCGTCTCTATAATAATCCACCATGGAAGCCAAGAGTGAGTGG
>RGCF01000396.1 GCA_009919265.1 Bacteroidota bacterium
GGAGGTAGATGAAGGCCAGCACAAGTCCTACACCAACTGTGGTCAAACACCCGAGGAGAAGAAGAAGGGCGAAAACCGTCGCATGGTCGAGGTCTCCCAAATCTTCCAGGGCGCACCTGTAGTATGGATCCGCTACAACCCCGATACATTCAAGGACAATACGAATAAGATCGTAAAGATACCCACTCAAAAGCGTCACGAGACTCTTGTTCAATGGATTAAAAAAGCGATCCGAATGACATGGTCAAATGGGATTCACGTGAAATATCTCTTTTACGATGGTTACGACTCCACGGATTCCACTTTCCGTCTGTTAAGGCATGACGAGATATAGATGTGTTCTGTTTATAAAATCTCACCATCTACCCCATGAAGATTCCATCGCTCCCATACAATTTTTACAAGCGCCTCTACATCTCCATCTGCAGTATGGGCTCCATCAAAACGTACTCCAAACTGATTGGTATACAACTCTGTGAGGGACGGGCGCTTATATCCTTTCTCTCCTCTCTTCTTGGAGGGAATACGAAGTTCATCAACTGATTCCATCATAGAGCAAAACTCTGCTTCACGTGGCCAAAAGAGAAGTGGATCAATTTCTAGACGCCATTTAAAGGAATGAAATAGAACATTACGGTCAAATTCTAGGTTGTGAGCAATGACGAGGTGTGCATCACGTATATCATATAAGAGAGCAGTTAAGACATCTTTCAATGGCTTACCTTCTCTCTCTGCAATTATTTGTGATATTCCATGAATCTTAACGGATTCGTGGGGAATCATAAACCCTTCTGGTCGTATGATATGTACCTCCTTTCTTTCACGTTCCCGACCGTTATATACGATCCAACATATAGAGACAATATCAGGCCAGTTTCCATTCACATCGAGAGCACTTTTGGAGCGGTCCTTTGGAAGTCCTGTCGTTTCTGTATCCAGAAAGATAATCTTTGTCATTCTCGAATTAGGAAGAAAGAGGTGTACCTAACCACTTTGTAATTGTAGTTTGAACACACTTGGATTCCTCCTTCAATTTTTTAGGCCCAGATACACGTTTTGAGGAGGTATGACATTTCTCTACGAGAAACGTTGAAATAGGTATATCCTTCTTCAATGGAACATATGATTCACATTGAGCAATCCATTCAGATAATGGCCTTATACCCGCAGAATGATATTTATTCACGATTAAAATACGCACTACCTCTTCTAGCAAATGAGATGTCATATTCAACTCATACCCCTCATTCGTGCGCATATTTAATAGATAGAATTTTCTAGAGCCATGTGCTTTCTCCATAAACGATTTCCATATCCACCCGTAAATCACAACCTGTAGAAAGTGTTCAATACTAAAGGAATCTACACATTTTAGTTCCCATATCTCAGTATCACTTAGTACATCTACTCTTCCACTTATTTGTATAGTAAACCTATCTGTTTTATAATATGGTAATTGTGGATTTTTATGAGTCTTATCTAATATTTTTTCCTCTGGTACTTCAATGTGTAACGGGTATTCAAACTCAAATGGGCCATGCTGTAAATGGCGATTAAGAATATGGTGACATTGATCAACCATATCTTGATCTAACCATTTATATTCTTTGATTTGTGCTAGTCTAGCAATATAATGTGTATCATGTGCCTGAAAGATATTAGCAAGACGTATATGTTCCTCAGGTGTAACAATTTTTTCTGGCAATTTTTTAAACTCTTTTAAAATGATCTTATGTGTATTTTCCGTTAAAATGTGTCGTTTTACATCATTGCCACCTTGATATGTTTGTTGCCACATTGTAGGTATAGCGATACCATTTAGATCAGATACAGCCTCTACAAGACCATATTCAGTCTTTATGAAAGAAGGAACCTGAATCACTGATTCCTTTTTAGAGAAGTTGCTGAAGAGGGGGTCGATAAGATTACGTAGAATAGATAGCGCATCCTCCTTGATATATAATGTTAAATCGGTAACGGAACATTGAGATAATTCGGTGACGGAACATGGAGATAATTCTGTATTTTTTCTTTCTTTCGAATACCCATCTATATGATCCAGTACTGATATATATGCCTTCTCTCTCATATCATTGATACTAGAATAGAGAAAGGGTAGTGGTTTTGCAGCCTGTGATTGTATAATAACTAGTTTTTGTGTTGCTCGTGTTGTAGCAACATATAGTATATTAGGGCATATATCACGATCTACGCCCTTTCCATAATATGTATACCATGATTCGTCAAATGAATATACGAATACAATTGGGCGTTCTCTCCCCTTGGACTGATGAAATGTACTAAATACAATCTTTCTTTTAATTACATCTTCATTTAATCTATTTTCAGAATCGGATGAAACAAAGCATGGTATATTTAATTCGACCAACTTATTCTCGAGTCTTGTCAAAGGAGTATTATTGCTATTTGA
>RGCF01000397.1 GCA_009919265.1 Bacteroidota bacterium
TTTGGAGTGGCGGGATATGGGGAGGGGGAGTAGGAATTCTATTGCCTCCCATATTTATCGTAAAAAGTCATTTATGGATGTTAAGTAGTTAGTGTGTTATACACCATTTCATGTAGTGCGTGAAGAGCATTTGTGTTAAATAAAATAAATCATCCATGTCCCTCCCAGCTAAATCCTTATGTGAAATGGTGTCTCTGTATTCTTTCTTAATATACTGTTTGACTGTTTCGATGTTTTCTCTCATGTATTTTTCATAAGCATTGAAATCATAAATTGACTGTGTGCGATCACGTGTTTCATTTCTAACAATAAATAACATAATTCCTAATTTTTCTTGTATCTCTGAAATACATTTCTCTATATCATCTTCACGAATGTTCATTAAACATACACATCTTGCGCGTGTATCCTCATACTCTTTTATGAATGTAGATAAACTCGGTTTTTTGAGACGTGAGCCTTCTAGGTTAAATTTTGGTATCGATTCAATACCGAGTGTATAAGTCATATCACATAGCCATAAAGATAGTTGATGGTGCTCCTTATCAAAATAACAAGTATCCCGAAATATATAGGGCGATGATATACTATCGACAAGCATATACTGACAAAGTTGTCTGTAATTATTACGATTTCTACTACGTGGGATTAACTGTCGCATTATATCATCTACAATACATGTATCGTATATATCTGTACGAATACTCCTACAAGATTCTGATATTGTTGTATATTTACCTGCGATATATGGTTCTATAGAATCAAACGTGTTACGTTTGGCATCAAATAGTTTTGTAATAACGCGACTTTCATCATATGAATGTACGAAGAACTGATGATACTCGGGGACGAACTTGTTAGGATATGGCTGATAGCATTTTTCTATAATGTCTTTAATGATAGAATCATAACGATAGTTAATATTTACTAGACGTAAGTTTCTACTATCTTTCATATCCGTGAAAGTGCCTATCTTTTTAGTTACAGTATCTCTATATAGAAAAGACTCACTATTGTTATTTTTAATAAACATGTCAAGTGTCTCCTGCCCATTTCTTTCCGAATATTTGATGTTATGTAAGTATCTCCATAACTGGTTGTCAAATCGCAAGTACCCTTCGTGTGTCTTTTTCGATGTAATTATAATCTCTTTTATCTTACTATATTTCATATAGTCCTCGTATGACGAAACAATAATCTCTTCTTCTTGTTCTTCTATCTTGTATTCATTACTTTCTTTATCTTCTGAAGAGAGGTCACTTTCTGATGTCTCTTCATCCGATTCTTCATCTGATTCTTCTTCATTCGATTCGTCAGAATCATCCTCTTCTTTGTCTTGCCTCATATCTTTTAGAAGAAGACCAATTATTCTACAATACATGTTTTTCTCGTCTCCTTCAAAGTATTCGCTTCCAATGTCTCGCCGAACCTTATACTTTTTTATAAATTTCTCCTTAATTACTCTTTCAAGAGTATGACAATTATTACACTTCATAAAAAGGATGATACGACTACCCTTCGGGTATTGTTTGATACGATTCATACCATCTTGTGTGGTCTTTCCTATTTTGTATACAGGTTCATTTGTCTTAATAAATTCTCGTGTTTGGATAAGATAAATATAGTGCGATGAGCATGATTCAGTATATGGTGATGATGAGATAGAGGCCTTTGACATTCTTGTAAATTGAAATATAGTATAGACGGTTGTTGCCTTTATATGCTAGTGTGACTCTGTTTATAAGAATTCACACCGGATAACATTGTGGCAATCTTCGTCTTTCTCAATTCTCTCTTAAGGGCCCGTTCATGCTCCACTTGCTCTCTCTTCAGGCGTTTCTCCTCGCGTATTCTCATCTTCTCAAGATACTCAGGGTTTTCCTCTCGCTTCTTTCGGCGCTTCTCTAAAATCTCCTCACGATGCCTGTAATAATAACGATTCTCTTTTGAATCCTTTGGCAGCTTTATTTCATCAGGTACTGTTGTAATAACACTATCGCAAGGCATAGTCATCCTTCTTGACAAATTATGTCATTTTACGTTTAAGTCAAAATGACATAATTTTATCTTAACTTTATGTACTTTCTTAATCTTACCATTCCAGCCGTCAGACCTTCGTCCATACTCTCCACCCCAACACCCCTATCGCTATCCCATTCACCAACCAGCACCATAATGATCCCCATGTATTATCTGCTTGGTAGGCGTAGAGGGTTACACCGAGCGTAGCGAGGACAACGAAGAGAAGAAGAAGGTTCGGGTTAAGGAAGAGTGGGAGGAGCAGGAAGGCGAAATAGACAAGGAGGGAGGGCGTGAGAGTGGTCGGGATCCATTCCCACTGGAGATGCCCTTTTTTTGGGCGCATCTGGTACGCTGAAGGCGGGACGGGGTTTATGAAGA
>RGCF01000398.1 GCA_009919265.1 Bacteroidota bacterium
CGTCGTCGCCGCCGCCGCCGCCGCCGCCGCCGCCGCCAATGACATCATAATATTTACGGTCTTGGACAATATACACCGACATCAATTTACATACGATTACAGCTTGTAATGTTTCTAATGTTATAAATGGTTTATGAACGAGAGTCTCCTCCAACGCACTAATTTTCAGTTTATTTGCCTTCAAAATTGTTTTGTTTTGACGGAGTAACTCGATAAGCTCAAATTTAAATCGATTGGATTCTGTATAATAATTGTCGATCATTTCTAACTTTTCGGAACCATATAACATAATATACAAACACCATAATATTGAATCTGAATGCTGTGTGTCATTTAATTTTTGCGTATATTTTCTTATATCATTCAGAATACACGACGATGGAGTGAATAAAGACGGTGACGCACACTCTTCGGTCTCGGTCCCAGTCTCGGTCCCAGTCTCGGTCCCAGTCTCGGTCCCAGTCTCGGTCCCAGTCTCGGTCCCAGTCTCTGTCCCAGTCTCTGTCTCAGCATTCATTGTAAGAAACATCGGTTCAGGTAATACATTTGGTACTGAATATCCACAGGATGATAAAGATACATTCATACTAGGAAACGCATGAGAACAATCATCATCGTTGTCACGATTTCGAAGAACGCGTTTGTCACCAATACTACGACTAGTTGGGTCATAACATATAATATTCCCTCCTTCCAAATTTGTTCGATGAAACGAAAACGAATTATAGAGACAAGGAATGATACCTGTCATCGTGCTATATATTGTATTGTATTATCTTTATGCGTTTATTTATCAAAGAACTCTTTCGTTAGACTTTGCTTCTGTTCTTCAACTTCGTTCAATTGTTTTTCCTGATTGATGACATATTTCATATAATCATACAACTGTGTCAATGTATCGTTATTCAATTTAGAAATATTGACAAACACGCCATTTTTATTTTCGTTGATTTGCGTATTTTTTGAATGTAATATACGTAAAATTTCGATTTGATGAACAATTGGCATATTTTCAATACCGTCTTTTAACGACATCAAATAATTTGTTTTTGTTTCGACGTGTTGTGCAATTGTTTGAATCTCATTCATCGCAGACAAACTCGCAATCGCAGTAGTCATTTTGTTTTCACAATAAAAAGAACCTGACTTGCTCGAACCAGAGACAGAATACATTTACAATACAATACAGTTTAAACTTTATACTCCTTTCTCCGCGTTTAATAACATCGCAATAATAGTTACATGTGTATCGTGAAGCACAAATCTACGTCCAATAATCTTCACGGTGAGAATATCATTTTCTTCGATACAGGAGAATAATTCACGCGAAGACGCATGCATATCGCGCGAAAGAAACACTTCAATCGGCGATACTTTACCACACTCTAATTTTGTCGCACCCGCGCGAATTCCCGCCTGTGTTATCGTTTTCACAGCACATCGAATTACCGTATTCTCATCTGGATAACATATAAGACAGTCAGCTATCACATCAAAATGTATATTCGCTCCAGAAAGCGTGCCACAAGAATATGACGAAATCGCAACCGAGTTTGGACAAATATATCCTTCGATGGAGCAGCGTCCTTCCACTAATTTGGCAAGTTCATTTCTCAGTAACTGTGTGACAACAGTATTCGTTGTCAATCTATAAAATGGTATCGAAATAGTACGTCGTATTTGTCGTTTAACAAAGAGTTCAGGATCGCAATATACTGGTTGTTCTTTATCTACTGGTTCTTCATATACTTGTATTTCTTCACATTTTGCTTCATCACTAACTACGTTCATTGACGGTTTTCCTTTTTTGGATTTTGGACGTATTGTTTTTGTTGTGCGTTTTATTGTTGCGTCGCCAGTATCGCTTACGGCGGCGGCGGCGGCGGTGGCAGCAGCAGTCGCTCCGAATACGGTTGCTGGTGATGAAGTCATTATAGAATTACGATGACTATATGATTTCTAATTTTATGTTTATATTTGTATCAATTTTATTCATATATAGTCACACACGATGACTTGATATCCATCATTACTATCAACAATTTTAAGACCGAATTCAGTTTGACTTTCCAAAACAAAAGGAACATCAAAAGAGGGGTCACCCATTAAAGCATCGGAACTGATTTCGAAGGGAGCCGAGGAAAGAATTCGCTGGGCCATCGATAAATTTCAAGAGCAGGCTCTTGTTACCACTTCCTTTGGAGCCCAGTCAGCGGCTTTTCTCCATTTGGTGTCAAAAGTGGCGCCTAACTTTCCTGTCCTTTTTATTGATACCGGATACCACTTCCCGGAAACCCTCGCTTTTGCAAGGGCATTGACCGAGCGTCTGAACCTGAACCTTAAAACCTATCGACCCCTCTCCTCTCCGCAGCAAATTGAGTCCCAA
>RGCF01000399.1 GCA_009919265.1 Bacteroidota bacterium
AGAAACCCCAATACTGAAAAAAACGGTGCGAATTCCTTTTCCGGAGAAAACATCCCATGCGCGATCTATCATTGGAAAAGGATCTGACCCATTTTCACCAATGACAGTGGTTAATGATTGGGTCACCTGCATTGTAGAAACCGGGGTTGAATATTCCATTCTATCCCGCACCTGGATTTACTGTCTCCAATGTTTTCCGCAGTTGAGACATGTTATAAATATTGTCATTGGTTCATCTGCCGAACGTGTCTGCATTTCATAGTAGGTGCATTCCCGCTTGAAACAGCGCGTGCAGAGAAATTGGTCAGTAGCCATTGATTTATTCCCCTCCAGCTGCCGTTTCTCACGAATCTGTTGTTGCTGGAAAGAGTGCGCCCAACGTGATTCGAATAGCTGATACGTATCCATCTCGGAGATGTCATTAAATGTGATTTCACCCGCCCTGTAGCGATCGTATAATTCCGTATTGGAGACATACGAGTTGGGATAAAAGTTAGAAGAAAGATGCTTGGCATATTGCGTATACACCTCTACAAAGGGGGGGTGGGACCAAGATTTGCCTACATGTCGTTGGCCAGCTATGCGAATTGTCCCATTGTATATACATCGCTCGAATTCATTACATTCTTGTTGATTTAAATGATCCCTGAAAAGTTGTGTAATAGCGGCATGAATTTTGCGTCGTGTAGGTGATATATGTTCCAGATCATATTCGGATGTCATACTCTCCGAAACTAATTCGTCACTATGTGGCACATGTAGATATGTAGAATATATCTGCGCAGCACCCGTTGTAGTAGACACCACAACTTTTCGTGATTTCTTCTTATTCGCTTTAATTGGCAGAATAATCTCGGATTCTTCTATCTCTGCCTCGGCTTCTACATCTGCTTCTACCTCTTCCTCTTCCTCTTCCTCCTCGTCTTCCTCTTCCTCTTCCTCCTCCTGGATTTCTTGAATTTCTTCTTCTTCCTCATCCTCGGAATCAAGATCTTCAAATCCTCCAAAGGCGCGCGTATAGAATGTTTCATATTCTTCTGCTTTTAGAGGAACCGGATTCAGCCAGGATTTGGGTTCTTTACTAGCCAGTAATATAGTATCTCCGAAGCAAAGCACCGTGTCATGCGGGGGTGGGAGCTCGTGCTTGTTCTCGCTGCCCGCTTTTCCAGTTGTATATCCAAATAAGAAGAGAGTTTGCGCCCTATTCTTATAGCTACCGATGAGTTCAGGTGCCTCTTTCTTTTTCAATAGAGCCTGTAACATCGCCAGCGTTATAGAGCCATTCGGGGCAGTATTCAGAGATACCTCCTTCACCTCGGCTTTTTGGGTCAAGAGAAGAACTTGCACTGAGTTGGATGATTTCTTCGGGGGCATTCTGTATATACTGGATTGTAGGCTTTAGTTGGTAAATTTTAGGGATCCTGGGTTAAACCCTCCATAATACATTTTATAGGAATGTGGACGAGTGTATGGACACCTATACTGTCAGAAATAACACCTACATCCAAGATTCGTATCTATGATGCAGGGGAATACGTCGGGTTCTTATATGGAGATACATGGCGCTGCTGGCGCATACAGTCGCGAGTAAAAGAGGAAGATGTCATACGAGAAGAGCTTATGCAGCTAGAGGAGTGGGTTCCGTATCGGGTGTATTCTGAGGAGGAGTATCCGATGGTGTTACTACAGGAGGATTCCCGGAAGTTGGAGCTACAGATTCCTGGGTGGCATCTGCTGTTTGAGAAACAAGCTGAAGGGCCTCCTCTACAATTGCACTGTCTTTTGGATCAAGAACCTTCACCACAGAACTCACAAGGGAACAGGCAGGGAGGCACCGGGCGAGGAGTTTCTTCACAGGGGCGAAAAGGGCGGGGGCATTCTTTCGCATCATCTTCACAGCGGTCAAGCCGGCCTGTAATACCTGAGCCTCCAAGGCGTCCAGAGCAGCCCCTTGCACAGCGGCGAATGCGGGGAGGTCACGCAAGCCGTCCGCCGCAGAGAGCCCCTTCTTCAAACAAAGAGTCACAAGGGCATCCTGCTCGTTCTCCGACAAATGCTGGAGTACATATACCTTCTTTGCAGCGTCAAGAGCGATTTGAATAACTTCGGATACTTCTAATGTTCCGTCACGTTTCGCAATAGTAAATGAGAGCTGCGCACTTCGCACAATATCTTCAACAACACTCATTATATTTTATAACGAGTTTATAAATGATTTGTTTTTTCCTCACAACGACCAGATGTTTGAAACATTAGGGTTAGCACTTGGCTTGGCCATTCTTCTTTTTGTAGGATATGTATTTGTAAATGCCTATTATCCTAGTCTGTTCACTGGAAAGCGGGAGTCATTTATCGTGAGACCACCTCCTT
>RGCF01000400.1 GCA_009919265.1 Bacteroidota bacterium
AGACCACTAGGCAATGATCCTGATAATAAAGAAGCAAGACCCATTCCTGAATTCTTTTGCTCTGCAGGTAGCACCATGACTGTTGAAAGATAAGCATGTGGTATAATCCAACTAATACCATAACCCAATGCACCGGAAATAAATGCGATGAGTACGATGCTTCTGAATCTTTTTTTGATTACAGTGACAAAGAATGAATATTGTTCTGAATTATTCATGTGCATTATTTCGATTGCTGTGAAAGCGTATAGATAACACCAACAACAGTAATGATCTGAGCTGTGATGGTCAATGCCATACTTAATATCTGAGAAAATGTCAATGTTGATTCAGGTACTTCGGGTACCAAAATCTGATCACCTGGTTGCAATTCATATTCATCATCTTCTGCAATGAATTGCTCACCTCTCTGCTTTAAGATCAATGTTTCGTCTTCATCAGCTCTTGTGGAAAATCCACCTGCTGACTTCACATAATCCAGATAGGAGTATTGTGGATTAAATTTGATTCTACCCGGATTTTTTACTTTTCCAAAAACATTGATAAAATCCTTTTTTCTCGTAATATGAATTGAATCTTCATCTTCGAGAGGCAATTGCACTTGTTTACTTGACGTATTTGGAGCAAAGTCAATAGCAATCATTCCACGAATCTCACGCTTCTTTTCACGCATGAATGCTTTTTCTCGATCTGACAATGCATCAGGTGGCAAGGCCACCAATCGCCAATATTCTATATCATATACATTATTGTCATCACTCTGTCTGATGAGAAGCGAACTCTGTGGATAAGCTTCTTTTGTAAATCCACCTGCTCTTTCTATCAATTGATGAACGGTGATTGATTCTGGATCAACTGCATAATGTCCGGGTTTCATTACTTCACCGGTTATAACAACTGTATGCGGTTTTCTATAATCATATTTTTTTCGGACTGCAATTCGATCACCAGCTTCCAATGCTATGTCTCCACGGATTTGCATAGTTTTCGAATCCATATCCATTGCATTGATAAACCATGTTTTGATGGTTCTATTATCTGCATTAAAACGGGATATTTCTATTGAATCCAAGCGCGCTGTTTCTAAATAACCACCTGCGGAAAGAATTGCAGAAGAAAATGTTTCTCCCACTTTGAATTCAAAAGTCCCTGGTTTGCCTACTTCCCCACTCACTTCGAATATAGAAGTTGAAGATTGGGCTGGAACAAAAATAACATCACCACCGTGCATGAAAGGATTGCCGGATTTATCACCTTTGAAATAAAAGTCGTGTAAATCAACAGGCACATGTATTGAAGCATCTTGTGTCAAGGTTCTTGTGATGTCAATGTTTCGCATTGATGCATCAAACATTAATCCGCCTGCTCTATCTATGATTTCAGAAACACGATCAGCTGGTGTTGCGGGGATGATTCCTGGTTTCCGAACAGCACCACGAACAAAGACCTTGAAGGTACGCATTTTTCTAAGTGATAATGAAACACCATTTGTTTTTAGAATTTTGGTGACTTCATCTTTAACAAGTTGTTCTGCTTCTGCAATAGTTTTACCACCTACATTTATTGCACCTATTCCTGGAATGACAAAACGGCCATCAGGCGATACCGGAATATCAGCATGTGAAGGTATCTCAGGTTTATAAAGGATTGGTGCGATAAACAAGGTGAGTATGTCATTTGGACCAAGGACATATTGCGCAGGATCCACTGGAGTTTCCACAAGACCTAATGTTTCTTTTGCCATTAACTCAGCTTTTTCAATGGCTGTAGTGTCATATTCACCCGGTTTCATGAGACCAGGTTTAGGGAGTTTGATTGCGCCTGTTACTTGTCCTTGAACTTGCAGAGAGTAGCAAGCCATCAAGACTACAAAACAGACAACAGTGGAGAGGTATTTCATCATAATCATCGTATACTTGGCCTTGTCAAGCGCATCGGAATGAATTCAAGACCATTGAGAGCAACTCTTGAGCCGGGAATTGAACTAGTCAAAACATATTCGGTACCAAGACTTTCAGTTGTAAATATACAGGGTTTTGAGCAACCTATCTCAATTCTAATGGTTTTTCCCTCAGAGTCTATCTTGATGAGTTCATCAGTTCCGGGGATAGCTTTTATGGTATCTGTTTGCATAACTATTCGCTCCCCATCTTTGATTATGACACCTTTTGTGGTATAATCTAGTGTCACTCCCGGCAATTGCATTTCTTGATGAATGGTCTTTCTCAGGACAATTCTGACCCCATCACCTTGCTGAACTGTTGCATTCATAAGAAGTCTGAAATCTGTGATGCGCGGTACGGAAAGAGCAACTTTTCCTGTTTCACCCATCACATATCCATTTTCATAATTGACAAAAACGGTTTCAAG
>RGCF01000005.1 GCA_009919265.1 Bacteroidota bacterium
TGACAATTGGTCTAGCGACACAGTTTCAGCAAAACAAAAGAATGGGAAAAGTTGTATTGATACCCGATTATTTTATGTCTTCAATTGGAGCATATACTATAGCAAATGCTGTCTATGACGATGTGATCATAAGCGGAGGTTTGAGATATGATACAAGACAAATTTCCATTGATGGTTTTTCCTCGCCAACTCGATTCATTAATGATTCTCTCTTATCATTTTTAGGGATTTCTATGGGCGGCGGTTTTATGTGGCAACTGAAAGATGAATGTAGAATATCACTTAATCTCGGACAAACATGGCGCCCACCTCAAGTAAATGAATTATACTCTTATGACATTCATCACGGAACTGCGCAATTTGAAATTGGAAAAAGAGATTTGTCACCCGAACAATCTCGTACTTTCGACTTGGCATTGTTATATGATGATGATGATATTTCTTTTGACATCTCCTTATTCCATAATCAGTTCAATGGATTTATTCTTTTGCAACCTGATAGATCTAGACCCACGGTGACTGTGAGAGGAAGTTTTCCAACCTTCCGTTATGATCAAGTTGATGCAGTAATGTATGGCACAGAAATCCAGGGAGATTATACTTTCGACAGTTGGCTTACATGCTCAGTCCAAAGCTCAATCATTAGAGGTGACAATATATCTTCAGGAAATCCATTATTTCTCGTTCCTGCTGATCGACTCAGTGCCGCATTGCACGCTCACAAAGAAAATGTACTAAATACATTTGGTGATGCCTATATAGAAATGCGTGGAACTCATGTAAGAAGGCAGGACAGATTTGACCCAACTCTTGATTATGCTATTCCGCCACCAGCATATACGTTATTTGACATCAATCTTGGTGGGACAATAGTACATGGACCTTTAAGCGGTATGTCTATGAATATTTCTTTTCAAAATATTGGGGATGTGGCATATCGAGATTATCTCTCTCGCTATAGGTATTTCGCACTCGACACAGGATTTAATTGTATTGTTAGACTAACAATTCCAATCATATAATTTTTAGAATACATACCATGAAACATATTCTTTTTACCCTTAGCATTTCCCTCTTTGTCTCATCATGTGGTCTTACAGACCATGATCATGACCATGATCATGACCATGATTATGCAACGACAATCATTTTGACATTTGTAAATGAAAATAACCCTGCAGATACGGTCACAGCAATGTGGAAGGATTTGGACGGTCCCGGTGGCGCTTTGCCAAGTGTTATTGATACAATTTCACTTGCTTCAAATACCACATATCTTGGTATGATTCAATTATACAATGAATCAAAGAATCCACGCACAAATATCCATGAAGAAATTTTCGAAAATAATTATGAACATCAATTCTTCTATACACCAAATGCAGTTATTTCTAATAATATTGAATGGGTAATTACAGATAAAGACAAAAACAATTTTCCTGTTGGGCTTGCTTACAAAGTACAAACATCAGCTCCTACAAATCAAATTGGTTCTGTGAATATTGTTCTTTCACATTATGATTCCATGACAAAAGATGGCATCAGAAAAAGCTTAGAATCCGATATCGACATTGATTTTCCGGTCATAATCAATAATTGATGTTAATACCATATCAATTGGACAAATCGCACAGCTAAAATCGCCATTTTCTTTGGTAAAATGCCATAGTTCTCGTATCATTGTATTATCCAACCGTAACTTTTCGTGCATGCAGTCATGGATCCTATCAATGATGATGGATTTTCAAAGAAGAAACAATCTCAATACCTTAATGAGATATTGAAGAGTTGTCTCCGTGTGCTTGAAACCGGGAAAGGGTCACTTCCTAGTAATGAAACACTTGAAGCATTAGTTCATTTTTGCATTGAGGAAGGAAATCAATCAGATGCTCTTAAGATTTCCGATTGCTTAGTTGAACGCATTCCCTATTCTTCTGATGCTTGGCATATCAAGTGTCTAGCGCAAGTTCATGCTCATGATAAAGCAAATGCATTAATTTCAATCAACAAAGCGAAAGCACTAAATCCAAATGATCCAGGGATCAATATTACTCATGCAATGCTACAAGAGCATCTTCTAAATACCGAAGAAGTTTTGCTTATGTATCATGCATTACTTGATCGTTTTCCAGGAAATGATGAAGTTCTCTATGCACTTGGTCAATTCTACGAAAAACAATCAATGTATGCAGAAGCCATCAAGATTTTTGGTTTTTTGGTAAACAGCGAAGATTTTCATCTTCATGCTCTATCAGACTTGGGTTATTGCAATGATTGTTTAGAAAACTATGAAGAAGCTTTGACATGGTATAATCAATATCTTGAAATTGAACCATATGATCATGTCATTTGGTTCAACAAAGCAGTTGTGTTGTGTCATTTAGAACAATATAATTCTGCAATCTCAGCCTATGATTTTGCTATTGCAATAAAAGAAGATTTTGCCGGTGCTTGGTATAATCGTGGAAATGCTCTCGGTTCTTTAGGTAGATTAATAGAAGCAATTGAATCATATAGAACATCGCTCAAATATGAATCCACCGATGTTGCCGGTTGGCATAATCTCGGTAGCACTTTAGAAGAAACTGGTGCATTTAGGGATGCAATTGAAGCTTTTTCGATGGCACTTGTACATGATCCATTGCATTATGAATCCTATTATGGGAGAGGTTCTTGTCATGATGCATTGGAAGAATATGCATCAGCAATTGCAGATTATGATAAAGCAATCTCACTGCAACCAACATATGCAGATGTATGGCAGGCAAAGGCAGATGCACTTTTCAATATTCATAGACATGAAGAAAGCATCATTTGCTATAAACAATCGCTGCAATTATCTCCGGATAATATTGATTGTGTTATTGATTGTATCCATACCTACATAGAATTGCATCAATATGAAGATGCAAAACAATTAATTGATTCATATATTATTGATTATGCTCATAATGCTGATTTATTATATGAATCAGCAAGAGTTTATGCTTATCTAGGAGATAATCAAGTTGCAATCAATCAGTTAAAATCTTCGCATTCATTGGAACATAGATCTATAGAAGAAATAAAGAAGGATTTTCCTGATTTATTTTCAGAAGAAGACTTATTACAATTATTTATATAATACTTTTCATTCCACAAGGAGTTATCCATGAAGATGACTGTGATTGGCGCCGGAAATGTTGGTGCCACAACTGCCCAAAGATTGGCAGACAAACAACTCGCCACTGAGGTCGTGTTACTTGATATTGCCGAAGGCATACCTCAAGGTAAAGGACTCGATATGTATGAATCAATGCCGGTTGAAGCTTCTGATTGCAGAATCTTGGGTACAAATTCCTATGCAGACACAAAAGATTCAGAAATTGTTATCATCACGGCCGGTTTAGCAAGAAAACCCGGAATGAGCCGCGATGATTTACTCGCTGCTAATGCTAAAATTGTTGGTTCTTGTGCTGAACAAGCTGCGAAGTATTCACCAAATGCATTCTATATCATAGTATCAAATCCTTTGGATGTCATGACATTCGTAACACTCAAGAAAACAGGACTTCCAAGAAATAAGGTACTTGGAATGGCTGGCGTTCTTGACACAGCTAGATATCGCACATTCCTCTCAATGGAGTTAAATGTTTCTGTCGAGGATATTCAAGCATTCGTCTTAGGTGGACATGGCGATACGATGGTTCCACTTCCTCGATATACAACAATTGCCGGAGTACCAATAACCGAGTTATTGCCGAAAGATCGTATTGATTCCATTGTTCAAAGAACAAGAGATGGTGGGATAGAAATAGTAAATCACCTGAAAACAGGTAGTGCATATTATGCTCCTTCAGCAGCTGCAGTACAAATGGTTGAATGTATTGTAAAAGATAAAAGAAGAATTCTTCCCTGCGCAGTCATGTTACAAGGTGAATATGGATTACACGATGTAGTCGTCGGCGTTCCAATCAAAGTAGGAAAAAATGGAATGGAAGATATTTTCCAGATTACTTTGGATGCTGATGAAAATGCTGCATTGGTTAAATCAGCCAATGATGTAAAAGCGACAATGGAAAAACTATCTACAATGGAATTCTAAACAATCAACTTGAATCAGCCGAATAATCATAAAGAATATTCGGCTTTTTTCTTATGGAGAGTCAGACATGTCCAAAACAAAAGGAAAAAAATCAACCACATCTACAACTAGTGGTTCATTCTTATTCATACCTGAACGCTATAGAGATCTTGCTTATATCATTGCATTGATCGCTGCCGTCATTCTTTTTTTGAGTCCGGCATTATTTACAGGAGGCAATTTTAATGCTTCCGATAATATCGCTTCAGCAAGTTTTGAGACATTTCTTCAAGAAGGAAAAGCTCAAGGTGAATTTCCGCAATGGCTTCCCTATATATTTAGCGGTCTACCGAGTTATGCAGCTCTCCTAACTACAGGTGATAGATCATGGGATTTTTTAGCAACACTCTATTTTGGTACGGCAAAAATCTTTGGTGGTATATTTAATAATGATGCCGCAAGAATAGCATTCCATTATATGATGTATGCCATCGGAATGTATTTGCTCATGCGCTCGAAAGGAAAAGAGCGCTTTATCGCATTCGCAGTTGGATTTGCTGCTGTGTTCTCAACATTCATTATCACATGGATAATGATTGGGCATAATACAAAACCAATTGCTTTGGCTATGTTTCCTTTCATCCTTCTGTTCTTGGAACGATTACGCTCTGGATGGTCTTTGTTTCATGCATCTGCATTAATTGTGGCAGTTCATGTTTTGGTTGAATCAACACATGTTCAAATGGCCTACTATGGAATCATCACATTTGCATTGTATTTATTTGCAACAACGATTTCAAGTCTCATTAAAAAAGAATCACTCTTGGGTGTTGCTAGATCCACATTTGCATTAATGGTAGCAGGTGCATTGGCGTTTGGAATGTCTGCTGACAGGTATTTGAGTGTACTTGAATATAAACCATATTCAACACGCGGATCCGCTCCAATTGAGCAGATAGCTGGAAATAAACAAGATAATACTGGTGGTTTTGATTATGAATATGCAACGAATTGGTCATTCAGTCCAGAAGAAACGCTTACTTTTCTGATACCAAATTATTTTGGTTTTGGGAAATTGGAATATAAACCAAAGGGTGCTCTAAAAGGACAAATGGTGCAGCCGTATTGGGGACAAATGCCATTCACAGATGCTGCCAATTATATGGGAATAGGCGTGCTGGCAATTGCATTTATTGGAGTATTTGCTTTTAGAAAAGATATTTTTATTCATTATCTGATTGTTCTTGCTTTGCTCTCATTATTCTTGTCTTTTGGCAAGAACTTTCCACTCATCTTCGACATCTTTTATTATAATCTACCGGGCTTTAATAATTTCCGAGCTCCAATGATGGCTTTATGCGTCATGCAATTTGCTATCCCAATATTGTTTGGATATGGATTATCCGCGCTGAATACGTGGAGATCTGAGGGCTGGGATCAGCACAAAATGCCAATTCTCATTTCATTAGGCGGGATGATTCTACTCCTAATATCCGGAATGACAATTTCCGAATCAGGTTATTTGGCTGATGTTCAAGCAGCAGGTAAAGTTCCCGAACAACTCTTCGAATTCTTATATGAACACATGAAATCTGATTGGCTTATGACATCATTCATTGGCATCACCGTTATGGTTGTATCAATGCTATATGTCCGTGGAACATTAGCCAAAGGGATATTCTACTCCATAATCGCTCTATATCTCATCCTAGATCTTTGGAGAGTAGCATATAGACCTATGGAAGTTGAGAAAGGAGATATCATTAAATCAGAATTTGCTCAGCCTGAATTTGTTTCATTTATTAAAAAAGATAAATCACTCTATCGTATAGCAGACCTTGTCTATATGAGTATGGGTAAAACAAATATTCCAGCATATTTTAAACTGCAAAATGTTCATGGATATCACTCAGCCAAAATGAGGGTATATCAAGATCTTCTTGATATCGCAGGTGGAGGTGGTGGGAATTATATTACAAATATGTTCTTATTAAATCTTCTAAATGTGAAATATATTTCAGCTCCACAGCAGATGATTCAAGGTGTTAAGCCTGTATTTGAAGGCACAATGCAAACTGATCAAGGCGCAATGCCTACAATAGTATATGAGAATGCATCAGTACTCCCTAGAGCATTCTTTGTAGATTCTACAAAAAAGGACTCACCTGTTTCTATTCTCCATCATTTGAAAGATGGAGATTTTAATCCTCGGTCTATAGCATTTGTTGAAAAGGAGTTATCTACTACAATACAGCCTGCAGGTCCCAATGCAACTGCCAGTGTTGTTGGATTTGAAAATCACAAGGTAACAATCAAGACAGATAATCCTGGTACTAATTTTCTCTATGTGAGCGAGATATTTTTACCAGTAGGATGGTCATGTTCTATTGATGGTACTAAAACAGAGGTATATAAAACAAATTATGCGTTTCGTGGTGTCATCGTCCCATCTGGCAAACACACTGTCGAATTCACATATCACAGCGATATATTCGAAACAGGAAAAACAATCAGCTTCGCTGTAAATATCGCAACTACACTTAGTTTGCTATTGGCATTTTTCTTACAAAGAAGAAAGTCTATCAATTCAGAATCAACTGAACAACACATCGAGATAAAGGAATAATGTCTCGAAAAAAACATGATCCTCTATTCGAAACACTTACCATAACTGCTATGGGCAATGAAGGTGTTTCGATTGCAAGAAATGATGATGGGATTGTCAGATTTATAAAATATGGAGCACCTGGTGATGTCGTTGAAGCAGAAATTCGTTCAAGAAGAAAGAAATTTGCTGACGGTATAATAAAACAAATACTTACTTCTTCAGAGCATAGAATAACACCACAATGTGAATATTTTGGTGTTTGTGGAGGATGTTCTTGGCAACACATTGAATATTCTCAACAATTACGTTGGAAAAGACAAGTAGTTGAAGATGTGTGTACAAGAATTGGCAAATTCCCACATCCTAAGATCGCGGATACAATTCCCTCCCCAAAATTGTTTCATTATCGAAACAAAATGGAATTCTCTTTTGGTTCAAGTTCATGGCTTACTGAAGAACAAATTGCAAGCAATGAAGAATTCATCAAAGGGTTTGCCCTAGGTTTACATATACCGGGTAGATTTGACAAAATTTTAGACATAACAACATGTCATTTACAGAGGGAGCAAGCCAATCTTATTTTGCAAAGTATGCATGATAAATCAAAAGAATTATCATTAAAAGGGTATGATCCGAGAACCCATCAAGGATTTTTACGTTCGCTACTCATCCGTACTTCGGAATGTTCCGGAGAATTAATGGCAGTTCTGATAACACAATATCCTGAACAAGAACATGAACAAATATTTTTGGAATGGTGGCGACAAATCAATGAAATATTTCCATTTATTACATCAACTATTCATTGCATAAATACTTCTTGGTCTCCGATTGCTCAAGGCGATATCATTTTTTCATCAGGACCAACCTATATCACAGAATCTATTCTTGGGATAACATTTGCCATTTCTCCATTTTCATTTTTTCAAACCAATTCATTTCAGTTGAATGGATTTGTTTCTGAAATACTACATCAAGCTTGTATTAACGAGGAATCTGTTGTTTGGGATTTATACTGTGGCGCAGGTACTATCACTTTACCTGCTGCAAAGCAAGCAAAAAAGGTATATGGAATTGAATTATCAGAGTCATCTATTGCAAATGCAAAACATAATCAAACTGTGAATGGCATTACGAATGCAATATTTCATGCTCATGATTTGCATGCTAAATCAGCTTTAGATTTATTGTATGAATTCGATAAACCTGATATCGTTATTGTAGATCCACCTAGGGCAGGGATTCACGATATGTTATTGCAACACCTTCTATCTGTATCATCACCTGTGATTGTATATGTTAGTTGCAACCCAGCTACTCAGGCAAGAGACATTGCGATATTATCTTCTGCATATGAAGTTACCTCAATCATCCCGGTAGATATGTTCCCACAAACAGCTCATGTAGAGAGCATTGCTACACTACAGATAAAGAAATGATAAAACTATATTTTTTGCTATTTTGACCGTAAAATAATTACAGAGCTATCATGATTGCATTTATCTTTTGTCTATTTCTTTACCCATTTTCATTGTATAGCCAAGAACCAGAGATAAAATATGGTTCAAATGCTCCCTATTCTATTGGATTAATGGTAGGGTCGAGTACTATATTCAATCAAAGTACGGTAGATGTGATTCCGGGATCTACAGATTGTGGAATGTATCAGCAGGGCACTTCACAAGGCATGTTACTTGGTTTAGTAGGTGAATATACAATTATACCCTCTTTTTTAAGTGTTTCTGGTAGGTTCTATTTAGCCCAGCATCCTGCATCATTACAGTCAGATGATTGTCGTTTTTTAGTATATAATCAAAATAATCAAGTATATGATACATTAAAGATTCGTAATCAGTATACAATAAGTCTTGATCGGATTATGATAGATATTGGGGCATCATTTTATCCAATTCCAAATATTCCACTCTTTGCTCGTTTAGGTGCATCGTATGGACTAGGAATTACAGAAAATACATATGAAAGAACTCAAACTATTATTTCTCCTGATTATGCATTTTTCCCAACAACAAGATCTAAAACTCAAAAGATTGAAAGTGGAAATGTAAATTCAAATTCCCTGATTGGTGCTAATGCCTCATTGGGGTATTATCTACATGTATCACCTACTATAGCCTTGATGCCTGAAATAGCATATATGCAGTCATTTAATAGTTTGCTGAAAGATCAAGAATGGAAATCCAGTTCGTTGGATTTCAGACTTGCATTATGTTATAGACCTCTGGAAGAACTTATTGAACCCCCATTTCCAGAGGAACCAAAAGAGATTCCACCACCTCCTGCATTGGCAATAGTAAATCCTGTTACATTCTCTCAACTGGAAGCACCAAATTTAGAGCTTCAACAAACAGTTATTACTCAGACATTTCCATTATTACCCTATATCTTTTTTGATTCTCTCTCTACTCAACCAAGATCAATTAAGACAGATATTGATCCACTCTATGATGAACAGAAAGTATCATCTAATACGCTCGAAACATATAACCACATACTTGGGATAATTGCCAATAGGATTAAATCTTCTCCAGATGCTAAACTTATATTAACCGGAAGTACAGATGGAAAAGAAAAGTCAACATCCCAATCTAGAAAGTCACTTGCAATGCAAAGGGCACAAGCAATAAAGAATATATTTGTTGATACATGGAATATCAATCCAGATAATATCATTTTAAAGTCAAGAGATTTACCGGAGATTCTTTCTAATGCAGACTATATTGAAGGTGATGCCGAAAACAGAAGAGTAGAAATTGAAAGCGATCAACCAAATATTCTCAGACCTGTCATTTACTCTAAATTCAATGAGTTCGTTCCCTTGCATAAAACTCTAACTTTAGGAATGCAATCTGATTCTTCTGTCAATATTCAAAAATGGAATATTGATATAAAACATCATGGAATAGTACTGCGAACACTAGAAGGGATGGGCACTCCACCTAAAGAGTATGCAATTACAATTGATTCTAATATTATTTCTGGAATTGGAAATCAAGTATTAGACAAACAAGATTCAGTTGATATCACGCTGAATTCCCAGTTAGCAAATGGCGATGTGTTTACAATGACGACTTCGAAACCCATACTAAAAACAAATAATACATATGAGTTAAGTCGATTAAGTCTCATTGTATTTGAATATGATGAGAGTTCATTATCTGAAAAAAATAGAACTATGATGAATCAATTTCTCCAACAAGAAATTCGTACTGATTCAAAAGTAACAATCGTTGGTTCTACTGATAAACTTGGAGAAAGGGATTATAATCTTGAATTGTCTGAGTCAAGAGCTAAAACTGTTGAATCATTTATGAGAAAATCACAACAGAATATCAATATAACTTCTGTGAAAGGTATTGGTGTTTCTACAAAACTTTTTGACAATGCATTACCAGAAGGTCGGTACTATTGTAGAACAGTTTCAATTGAAGTTGAAAATCCAATTCAGGATTTGATAGGCAAATAAATAGTCAATACATTATCTGAAACATTAAACTCATTTCTAAACACGGGTAAAGGAGTTGCAATCCCTTGTTTTGGCTGAACCAATACTTCACCTGTCAATGGACTAAATTCCGCATTATGGCATGGACAAACCAAAGTTTTCTGGTCAATGGTTGGTAAATTTACCGAGCATCCTTGATGAGTACAAATTGCCGATACTACAAGAAACTTTGATTGTTCCAATCTAATAATAACAATATCATTTCCCCCATTAGCACTGGGCTCATTGTAGTAAACTGCCCCACCAATAGGTTGAAGATCTAAAAATTCCGGCTTTGTTAAATCTATCAAAAATGGCTCGGTGTTTAAATTGGTATTTACAGGGTCCTCATTCATGTCACATGCTTGTAATAATGACATTAGCGAACCAGAGCAAAGTACTATTCCAACACTCTGCATAGAGTTAACAAGAAACTCTCTTCGTTGTTCTTTCATCATATGTCGGTCACTTTAATAATATAAATGTAATTGAGCGCCCCATCTTCCAATGATTCCGGGACGATAAGTATCAAACATCCGATATTCAGGTCGCAATTCTATATTGGGCAAGAGAAACAATTGCATTCCTATGACAAACTGTCTGATAATAGTGGATGATGAGTTTAGATTATTATGTAGTTCTGCATATTCGGTTCTAATATAGGGGAAAAGCCATGTATCTACCTGATACATCAATTCACCGGATACAGTCGTTGATGTAGAAGGATTAGCTTGAATATTATCGGGACTGACACTTCGATCATGATGAATATTTCCTCTTGATGATTCAATACTCAATGACAATTGATCAGTTAAACCTAAGCCTATCATGAGATTCTGAACCTTTACATCTCCATTTTGAAGGTAAGAAGCACCTATATATGTATTGAGTGAATTTTCGAAAAAACGTGGCCAAAACATAATGCGTGCAGAGTATGCAATATCAGATTGAGAATTATAGGTAACAGCATTTTGATTTAAGGATGTATTTGAGAAGACGCTAGCATGCAAACTCATCCAATGCATGCCTTCATATCCAAGCTCAATTCCGGGGGCAGCAAAATGCGGCGCAATCAATGTCATATTATTGTATGGATTCAATACCTCGTCAGTCAACCAATCAGCAGCAATTTGACGCTGCAATGTTGTATGATCATCATTGCGGACTCCAATCGTTGGTTGAATCATTCCTATTCGTATTTGAGGCAAATGAAGTTCTGGTTGTATCAATATAGATCCAGACCAAGCTGATTGCCCTTTATAACGAATTGGACCAACATTGTAGGCCGCCTCAATACCTAACCATGAAGTGAATGAATGATTGCCATAGACCGAAAATTGCATTGGGAAAAAAGAAGCTGAAGCATCTGGATTACGAGATCTGAAATATTGAAAACGGATATCAAAACCGACATTTGTTTTGCTCCCAACAATACTTCTAATTGTATCCTGCAATGCCCAAAAATCAGCCATAAGACCTTCTTTAGGTTCTATCGCTCCAATATCTCTATATGAATACCAACCCAAATCATTTCTACCACCCCCACCTTGTTGATTGATATGACAACTGGAACATCTATTGCCTGAAATCAAACTGAACTGTGGTAAAGCATATGTTAGATTCACTGAACAAAGCAACATGAAAAGGATAAAGTTCACAGAGGTCATCATTGAGCTCGCATTCAAAAAGAAGAAACAGTTGGATAAAACTCACAACAAAAATGTAAAATACTTCTCAATTCATGGCCAAATAACCCGATTAAAACAAGTTTACATCAAAGATTAGCCTTAAAATCCGTATATTCTTGTCTAAAGCCGAATTATAATTAGTTGAAAATATAGATATGTATCAGTCTCGGATTTTTGCCCCGACATTAAAAGAAGCACCAGCAGAAGCACAAATACCATCCCATGTATTCATGATGAGAGCAGGTCTTATCAGACAGCTTGCTGCAGGTGTTTTTTCCCAATTACCTTTGGGTTATAGATCACTTAAAAAGGTACAAAGCATCATTCGCGAAGAGATGGATGCAATAGGTGGTCAGGAGTTTCATCTTCCCGCTCTGAATCCAATAGATATTTGGGAGCAGACAGGAAGAGTTGAAGCGATGGGCGATGTGATGTTCCACATCAAAAATCGAGAAGGACTTGTTCTAGCTCCTACTCATGAAGAAATCATGACCTATCATGCTAAACAGCATATTAAGTCTTATAGGGACATGCCGCAGATTTGGTATCAGATACAAACAAAATTTAGAAATGAGCCAAGGCCTAAGTCAGGAGTATTGCGCGGAAGACAATTCACTATGAAGGATGCATATTCCTTAGATAATTCAAAAGAGGGACTGGACAAAAGTTATGATTTACATGCTCAGGCATATCGAAATATTTACAATCGCTGTGGTTTAAAGTTTTTTGTAGTTGGAGCATCTTCAGGTGCTATGGGTGGAAGTGCATCTCAAGAATTTATGGTTGAGTCGCCATATGGTGAAGATACATGTGCTATTGACGAGCATTCAGGATATGCTGCAAATATAGAAGTCGCAAGCAGTGCTTTAGATCCTGTAGGAAGAATTGAAGATAATCCAGAAATAGAAGCATTTCCTACTCCCAATTCAAAGACAATTGATGAGCTTATTGAACATTTTTCTTTGAATAGTGATAGATGCGCAAAATCAGTAGTCTATCTTGCAGATTCAAAACCTTATCTCATTTTAATGCGTGGGAATGATCAACTCAATGAAGCGAAATTGCAGCTTCATGTTGGAGCAATTCAATGTAGACCCGCCGAACCTGATGAATTATTTACTTTGACTGGTGCCCATGCTGGTTCAATTGGGCCAATAGGTTTAGCATCCGATGTGACTATCATTGCAGATACACTCCTTAAAGATGCCAATGGGCTAGTTAGTGGAGCAAATAAAGATGGCTTTCATTTCAAAAACATTGACTTAATGAGAGATTGTACTATATCCTCTTATGCAGATTTAAGAACAGTTCAAGAAGGAGAACCTTGTATCAATGGAAATAAACCTTTACGCATCGTGAATGCGATCGAAGTTGGCCATATATTCAAACTTGGAACAAAGTACTCACAAGCATTGAATGCCGTATTTCTAGATGAACAAGGAAAAGAGCAACCTATCATCATGGGTTCTTATGGAATTGGACTCGAACGCATCATCGCTTGCGCAATTGAACAAAGCCATGATGAGCATGGAATTTGTTGGCCAGTTTCAATTGCTCCATATTCAGTTCATATGATTGGACTCGGATTACACAAATCACAAGAAGCAGTGGATGCATGTATTGCTATTCATGATGCTTTGGAACAATCCGGTATTGATGTTTTGTTTGATGATCGAGATGTTTCGCCCGGAATTAAATTCAATGATGCAGATTTAATCGGACTCCCTCTTCAATTGATCATTGGTGAAAAAGGTCTGCAACAAGGTCAATTTGAAATGAAGATTAGAAAAAGCCAAGAAAGACAAACAATTGCCATCAATAAAGAACAGATGATTCAACAAACAGTGAATGCAATTATTCAACAATTGCAAACAATGAGTTCATAATGTCATTTCCAGCAGATCTACATACTCATACCACTTATTCCGATGGGATTTTGTCCCCTGAGGATTTATTGGATAAAGCCAAAAGTGTAGGCCTGCATACATTGGCAATTACTGATCATGATACCATGCAAGGATATCTCAATGGAATCGCATATGCAAAAACCATTGGAATTGAATTGATACCTGGACTTGAATTAAGTTGCTATGAACAAAACAGAGATTATCATTTATTGGGATATTTCACAGATCCAGAAAATCCTCAATTGAATCACTATTTAACAATGTTCAAACATGAGCGCGAAAAAAGAGCTGAAAGAATCGTTAAAAAATTAAATAATATCAATATACCAATCACACTGAATGATGTATTGGAAAAAGCAGGGAAAGCCCCGGTGGCAAGACCCCATATTGCTTCAGTTTTAATTGACAAATCATTCATTACAGATCTCAAATCTGCTTTTGATAAATATTTGAGTTTTGGTAAACCGGCTTATGAACCAAAATGGAATTTTCCAGTAGAATTAGGTATTAAAGTCATCAATGATGCCGGTGGAGTTGCTGTACTTGCTCATCCTGGAAGATATCTACCTCAGCAAGTACTTTCTCGTTTCATTAAACAGGGCTTAGATGGAATTGAAGTTGTTCATCCTTCTCATTCTCCTGAAACACAATCATATTATCGATCAATCATTGATCAATATTGCTTGTTGTGGACCGGTGGTTCAGATTTTCATGGAAGTCGCGAATACGATGAATCAAATTTTGGAACATTTACAATAGGCACAAATGCAATTGATGCTATTCAATCATATTTGAAACATTGAGTTTATCATGAAAGCAAAGATTATAGAAGGCACTTTTGAACCAACAACCGCAAAACTTGCGATAGTAGCCGCACGTTGGAACGGTTTCATTGTCAATAGTCTAGTTCAAGGCGCACTTGATGCCCTCAAACGACATGGCATCCAAGAGGAAGCTATAACTATTGCATATTGCCCTGGTTGTTATGAAATTCCTTTGATTACAAAACAATTGGCAAATTCACATCAATTCGACGCAATCATAACACTTGGTGCGGTCATTAGAGGAGCAACGCCACATTTCGATTATGTTGCTTCCGAAGTGTCGAAAGGAGTTGCACAAGTTGGATTGGAATCAGGAATTCCTTGCATTTTTGGCGTTTTGACAACCGATACGATTGAACAAGCCATTGAAAGAGCAGGAACAAAAGCAGGAAATAAAGGTGCTGAATCAGCGATGGCAGCTATCGAGATGATATCACTAATGAAAAAACTTGCATAATTTTAAATGATGCACATAAAGCAGATCCGTTGATCTGCTTTTTTTATGTTCTGAAATTACAGAGAATCGTTTCTATGAATTCCTTCTCTTCCCTCCTACAAGAAAACAGAGTGTTTTCTCCTCATGAAGATTTTTCATCAAAAGCAAATATCTCTTCATTTCCACAATATGATGAATTACGTAATAAGGCGAATTCGAATATATTGAATCACTGGAATGAACAAGCAATGAACTTGCATTGGTTTACACCATGGGATACAATTCTTAATTGGAATTTTCCAACAGCCCAATGGTTCACAGAGGGAACAATCAATGCATCATATAATTGCTTAGATATTCATCTTCAAACAGCAAATAGAAATAAGGAAGCAATTGTCTGGGAAAGAGAAGATGGAATAACTGCATCATATACATATGCTGAATTACATGAGCGCGTTTCAGCCTTCGCCTATTCTTTACAATCCCTCGGTATAACAAAAGGAGAGACAATAACTATCTACATGGGTATGAACCCCGAAGCAATCATAGCCATGCTTGCCTGTGCTCGAATTGGTGTTGTACATAATGTAGTATTTGGAGGCTTTTCATCTGATGCATTAAAAGATCGAATCAATGATTCACAATCAGTCTGCGTTATTACTCAATCCACAACAAAACGAAGAGGCAATGATGTAGCATTATTTGATGCAGTAAGTAATGTATTACCATTTTGCCCAACTATCCGACATATCATATGCAAACAAAAGCCAGATTTGTCAACTCACGATATAACAATTCCCATCATAGATTGGGATGAATTCATTCATCATGAACATCAACTTGAAGCTATACCTTTACCAAGCGAACATCCATTATTTTATCTTTATACTAGTGGCTCTACTGGAAAACCAAAAGGCTTAGTACATACTACAGGTGGATATCTAACACATGTTCGATATTCATTTAGTCTAGTGTTCGACCCCAAACCAGATGATATGTATTTTTGTACAGCTGATATTGGCTGGATTACTGGACATAGTTATGTTGTATATGGGCCTCTGATGCATGGCATGACTATTCTAATTTATGAAGGCGCTCTTAACCATCCTCATCCCGGAAAGATTTGGGAATTAATTCAACATCATAAAGCATCAATCTTATACACTGCTCCTACAGCAATTAGAGCATTTATGAGTGCAGGAAATGATATTCCTCATTCATTTGATTTGTCTTCCCTACGTTTATTAGGAACTGTAGGTGAACCAATTAATCCTGAAGCATGGATGTGGTATCACACAATTATAGGAAATTCAACTTGTCCAATTGTTGATACATGGTGGCAAACTGAAACAGGTGGCATAATGATCTCCCCTGTCCCAGGTGCAATTCCTACGAAGCCTGGCACTGCAACTATACCATTGCCGGGAATTCTTGCAGATGTTGTTAGAAAGGATGGGAAATCTGCTTCAGCAAATGAAGGAGGATATTTAGTTGTTAAGCACCCTTGGCCAGGAATGGCAAGAACTATTTTCGGGGATGATGAACGCTATACATCTGTATATTGGTCAGAGTTTCCGCCAAATTCAGAGCATAATGGGATGTACTTTACAGGTGATGGAGCAAGGAAAGATGATGATGGATATTTTTGGATTATGGGTCGCGTTGATGATGTTGTAAATGTTTCAGGTCATAGACTAGGAACTGCAGAAATTGAAAGTGCATTAGTCTCACACCCATCTATAGCTGAAGCAGCCGTGGTAGCAAAACCCGATGATATCAAGGGAAATGCACTCATAGCTTTTGTTACTGTCATGAAAGATCGATCAATTGATTTAGATGCCCTAAAGAATGTACTCATCAATCATGTTGCAAAAGAAATTGGGTCAATTGCGAAACCGGATGATATCCGTTTTACTGAATCGCTACCAAAAACAAGAAGCGGCAAAATCATGCGAAGATTATTGAGGGAAATCGTAACAGGCGGAGTTATATCAGGAGATACAACAACACTGGAAGATTTTTCAGCACTTGAAAAACTAAGAAGCGATGAAGACTAAGTTATCTCCTCAAAAGACTCAAAAGCAAACGATGCAGGCTCTTTTCGAGTTCTTGGAGTTACTTCTCTTGTCCTAAATGGCTCTTTAAGAGCATCTGCTTCACCAAGAAAGCCCAATGCAATGATGGATACAATATCGTATTCATCAGCATATGTAAACACTTGTTTTGCCTTCTCTCTGTCAAATCCACCCATTTGATGACCATAAATACCAAATGCAACGCCTTGTAATAACAAAGAAGTACATGCAGCTCCTACATCATGCCATGCATGCATATTGTCCGATCCATCGTCAAATTGCTTTTTTGCAAAGACAGCCATAAGCAGAGGAGCTTCTTTTGCCCATAATGCATTTCCTGGCATAAGTACAGAAGCAATCAATTCATGTGTTGCACTTCCATGCGCCCCATACACAAATCTCCATGGTTGCTCATTCATACAGCTTGACGACCAAGCAGCAGCTTGAAACATGATCTGTAACTTATCATTTGGGATATGCTTTTGTTCGAATGAACGCGCACTCCAGCGTTTCTGCAATAATGGATGTAATCCTAGTTCATTAGGTGCTTGCTTAATCATCTTTTTTCTCAATTATGGGCAATTATCGTTTTAAAACTCATAAATCATTGCTAAAGTTCCTTCGTTTAACTCATCAATTCGAATTCGAACTACATTTTTTTAGATAAAGTATGAAAATACACAGTGGCAAACTAAAAAAAAGGCACAGTTTTTGTGCTCTACATAATGCCCTTTTACGGCATTAATGCAGCATTTTAGTCAAATTTCAGCGTAAAGAAAGGAAGGTTCTCATGGCTTTGCCTCCTGACTCTATTGTCATAAACAGAAAACGCAATTCAATCATTGATTCATTGTTTGATTCTGATGACAGTGAAATGATTATTGCAAAACCAAGTAAATCGAAAAAGAATAAAGATGTGGAACCTGAGCCTGAGTCTGAATCTCACCGTGCTTTGGCAATGCACATACTAGGAATATTCATTGCTTTGAGTAGCCTGCTTCTTCTATTGGCGCTTGTATCATATACACCCAAAGATGAAGCAAATGCAGATATGACCATTTATGACATTATCTCTGTCTTAAAAGGGGATCCAGCCATTCAAGCGAAATCTGATACAACACAAAACTGGCTTGGTCTTTTTGGAGCAGTATTTTCACATCTGATGTTCAATGGTACTATCGGGTATTTCGCTATTGTACTTCCGCTTTTAGGATTTCTCTGGTCTAAAGATGTATTTTTTAGCGAAAGGATTACATCTACAACCCTCAAATTTACTGGCTTGATTATTCTGATTGGGATACTGTTTTCAGGACTATGTGGAACATTACAAATAATCATTCCAAAATTACCTTCTGAGTGGAGTGGTCTTATTGGTCAATTCGAATCACATGTACTAGCTTCATTGACGGGTAAAATTGGAGCATTAATGATATTTATGGTTGCCCTGTTTTTAACCATAACACTTGGATTTGGAATATCAATCAAAACATCAATTACTACCCTTATACAATCATTCATGAAATTATCCATGCTTGTTGATAAGGGGATTGACATTTTTCAGAAGAAAAAAACAACTGCTCATATTGAAGATGAGTTTCAACCTACAGAAGAGGAGGGTTATCAATCTTTAAAGGGTGTATTTACGCCTGAGACAGATGATGAGCCAGCAAGAATCATTCGCAAAAGAACGCAGGGTCTAAATACAGAGCCGATCATTCATCATCCATCTAATCAAGTGCCGATAATCATTAGAGGTAATGAATTACTAGAAGATGATGAACCTATGTTTGTGAATATTTCTCGCAAGCAAAGACCTATTCCAAAGAAAACCGATGCATTACCAACAATAGAAGTTCCTGTAAAAAAAGAAACTATTTCATCGAAAGTAGAGACAGACAATGATGCTCCCCTATTGACTTTAAATGTTCAAGATCCAATTGTCAATACTGAAGATATGACCGAGCGTGAAATAGCTAAGGCGCAATCAATGATTCAAGATGAAGAAATTGAATACGATGCACCGATACTCGATTTACTTACTCAACAGCATGAACATGTTATAAAAGTTGATGATGAAGAATTAAAAGAAAATGCAAGACTATTACAAGAGAAACTAAGAACATTTAAAATTGAAATCAATGACTTGCAAGTAACCCCCGGACCTGTTGTTACACAATACGAATTTGTACCTGCAGCAGGGATAAAGATATCACAAATTGAAAATCTATCTGATGATATTGCATTAGCATTAAAAGCAAGAGGAATTAGAATCATTGCACCCGTTCCTGGTAGAGGTACAGTTGCAATAGAAATTCCAAATCATAATCCATCGATGGTATTATTTAGCAGTATCATTAAGTCTTCTAAATTCCATGATGTAGAACAAAGACTACCTCTAGCGCTTGGTAAAACCATTTCCGGTGAAGTATATTGCGCTGATTTGGCAAAAATGCCTCACCTACTCATAGCAGGCTCGACTGGTGCGGGAAAAAGTGTTGGGATAAATACTGTTATTTGCTCACTACTGTATAAAATGCACCCAAAAGACCTCAAATTTGTGATTATTGATCCCAAAAGGGTTGAAATGACATACTATGGTTTATTGAGAAATCATTTCCTAGCTCTTTCGCCTGATGTAGATGAACATATCATCACTATGCCTCAAAATGCAGTAGCTGTACTTAAATCGCTATGTAATGAAATGATGAATCGTTATGATATTCTTGCGAAAGTAGGACAAAGAAATATCGTTGATTATAATTCAAAATTAAAGGAAGGTAAATTTAAGGATAGCGAATTAGAATTAAAGAAGATGCCATATATCGTATGTGTTATTGATGAATTAGCTGATTTGATGCTTACAGCAGGCAAAGAAGTTGAAGAACCAATCATAAGACTTGCACAATTAGCAAGAGCAGTTGGTATTCACATGATCATTGCTACACAGCGACCATCTGTTGATGTTATCACTGGATTAATAAAAGCAAACTTCCCTGCCAGAATTTCATATCAAGTTGCATCTAAGATAGATTCCAGAACAATTATTGATGGTCCAGGAGCAGATCAATTATTAGGTAATGGTGATATGCTCTACTTACCAGGAGGAGCTCCAAAACCTGTACGAATTCAAAATAGCTTCTTATCAACTGATGAAGTTGAAAATATCTGTATGCATATAGCAAATCAACAAGGATATAGCACTCCATATATGCTACCCACTGCTATTGATAAATCATCATCAGGCATTGGTGGTGGAAGTGATTCTAGAGATGAATTGTTTGTTGATGCTGCCAGAATTGTTATAAGACATCAACAAGGTTCAACATCATTATTACAACGCTATCTCAAAGTTGGTTATGCAAGAGCAGCAAGAATTATGGATGAACTTGAATCTGCAGGAATAGTAGGTGCACCAAATGGATCGAAAGGCCGTGAAGTATATGTAGAATCAGAAATGGAATTGGAATCATATCTATGAGTAAAGTAACGAAACCCTTTATACTCATTGCAGGTCCATGTGTAGTTGAATCTGTAGATCTCCTACATGAAGTTTGTGAGACAATCTCCCCAATTGCTAAAGAATGTCAATTTGATTTTGTGTTTAAATCTTCTTTTCGCAAGGCAAATAGAACCAGTATAAAAGGATTTACCGGCATAGGTGACATACAAGCATTAGAGCATATACAGGCTGTTTCTCGTCATCTTAATGTTCGATGTACTACCGATATACATGAGTCTCATGAAGCTGAAATGGCTGCACAATATGTTGACATATTACAAATACCAGCATTTTTATGTCGTCAAACAGAATTATTGCAAGCAGCTGGAGCAACAGGTAAAATAGTCAACATAAAGAAAGGACAATTCCTTGCTCCAGATGATATGGGAAAGCAAGCAGAAAAGGCACTACATTCCGGAGCGCATTCTGTTTGGCTTACAGAGCGTGGAACTACATTTGGTTACCATGATTTAGTTGTTGATTTCCGCTCCTTAATGATCATGAAAGAAACACATCATCCAATTATTTATGATGCAACTCACTCATTACAATTACCAGGGGGTGGAGAACAATCCGGTGGTCTCAGAGAATTCATTAAACCACTAGCAAGGGCTGCTATGGGAGTTGGTATCGATGGAATATTTATAGAAACTCATCCAAATCCTGAAAAGGCACTCTCAGACTCAGCTACGCAATTCCCTCTTTCCCAAATGAAACGTTTCTTGTATGAATTAGCAGAACTCCGACATGTCATTACATCATTTGAATAAATCATTCTGGATTTGTTGTTTTATTCTGATTTCATGTTTTGAATCTCAGCAAAAACATGAACCAATCTCAAAAGATACAATTAATCCTGCAATGATTCCTACTCATGAGATTTGGGGATTCTCAATGGCATTTTCTGATTCTACTCGAATGCGTGCTCTGTTAAAAGCAGGAAAAGCAAGAGTTTTTGAATCAAGAAATGAAACATTGCTTGATTCTAATGTCTTTGTACAGTTTATGAATGCTCGATCAAAACCAACTGGATATCTAACAGCAAAGAATGCTACTATTAATGAAGAAACAAGAGATATGTTCGCCAAAGGAAATGTATTTGTCAGATCTGATAGCACGAATACAACGTTATCAACACCTTCATTGATGTGGAAGGAAGAAGCAAGGCAACTGTATACAAAAGATCGCATCCATATTCAAACCCCAACAGAAATTATTGATGGATATGGGATGGAATCTGATATTTGGCTTTGTGGTAAATGAGCAGTCATCGGAGTAGAAACAAAACCAGGTTTTATGGTCATGATATGAATATCTTTATTGGTATTTCTATGCCTCAAACCCGAAAGGAACGTAGTTACCGCAGACTTTGCAGAACCATAAGCATAATTCCCTTTTCTTCCTCTTTCCCCCGCAACAGAACTTAAACCAATCAATATCCCTTTTCCTATCAAAGTAAAATGATTTACAATCAGCTGGGATATCAGTAGAAAACTCACTGCATTGATAGTGAATTCACTTTGTAGGTAATTCATATCAATAGAAGCTAGATCTTGATTTGATAATGATCCATGTGCTAGTATCGCAATATCAATTGACTTACTGGTCTCAATGATATTCTTCGTAGTGTTTAAAATGGAATCACTGTTTGTAACATCCATCGTAACAGTAGTTACTGTAACAGCTCCGAGAGCAATCAATTCTAATTTACATGACTGTAAACGCTGTTCATTTCTTCCAACAAGAATAAATGAATGACATTTCTCTTTTGCATAACTCTTTGCAATCTCATGTGCAATTGCAGAAGTAGCGCCATATAGTACAATATGCATAGAATTATAAATTTGGTGAAAGTATTATACTTTGTAGTACATCATTCTTATTCCAAAGTAACAAAGCTACTACTGAAGTATTTCCAAATAGTTTCTGCAAGGCAGAATCTGTATAGAGACCTGCTGTAAAATCCATAATACCATCTTTGATGACTTTACCTTGCAATGAATATAATTGATATCGATATTCACCAGTTTGATCTATCATAAACCCATCTTTACCTTTTGATTCGGTAATAGACATTGGATACAAATGCTTTGGCAATACATTTCCTGGTATTCCACAAGGGATAATTGAATCATTTATTGAAAATGTAAATAGTGTATCTCTATTTGGGATTCTTGGAGGATAGATTCTTTGTCTTTTAGAATCAGTTGCAAAGACATATGCTTCATATATATCGGTTCCCATTGTGTCTTTAAGCATATCTATTGCCCATGCTTGAAGTGTATCATGTCTAAAAGCTTCAATAGACTGAAAAGTATTTGCTCCTTTCTTTCTAACATGTATTTGCATAGAAAGTATGGGATTTGCTGATTGAGCTAGAAAGACTATTCTCTGATAATCCCCTATTGGATATGTAATCATGGGTGATAATAGAATTCCGGATTCGATCATTGCATCATGAACCTTTGCTAGACCATATCCTAAAACTGTATTTTTTGATTGTGCATTGAGAGCAGTTCGGAACAATGCGTTCCTTATTTCATAACCAGTTTTTTCTGGAAATGCAGAAACAAATAAACTCATTGCACCTCCAATGAGCGGTGTTGCCAATGAAGTGCCATTCGCATTTGTAAGTGAAATAGTATCACTTGGATTTATGCATACAACAGCCATACCTTGTGCTGCAATATCTGGTTTTATCATACCATCCGCTCGTGGACCACGAGATGAAAACGTAGCGGGAGATAGTCCATCAGGAGTCATTGCTGCAACAGCTATCACGCTGTCAGCGTCTGATGGCGTTATGATTGTACTATCACCTGGACCATCATTTCCTGCAGCAGTGACACAAATCACACCTCTTTTTACTGCTTCGTTTACAACTTTTGAAGTAATAGTTGTTCTCCCATTGAAATCAGAAAATGCATAATCTTCTTCAAATGGCTGATTGAACCCTTCATATCCCAAAGAAGTAGAAATGACATCTGTTCCCAAAGATTCAGTCCATTCTATTGCAGCTGCATAATTATCTTCTTCCAAATGTTGCTCTGTTGGTATATCTTCTGTCTTTGCTAATATAAATGATGAAAATGGCGAAATACCAATGAGTGAATCTTGCTGAAATCCACTAACAGTTGAAAAACAGATTGTTCCATGATAATCTTGTGAAGGGACATCATCCGATTGATTTGCAGTGACTGAGTCTTTTTTTATGAAATCATATTCTGTTATAACATTTGAATGTTTCGTTGCAAGATGATTTTTCCAATTAAATCCTGAATCTAAAAATGACAAAAGGGCTCCAGTACCAATGATACCCATTTGATGTATTCTCGGTATTTGCAATAAATCGGCTTGATTATATGAAATCCCATATCTGAATACACCGCAATTGTCAGTAGGCGTGAGGATTGTTGAGACATGTTCATTGTTCAAAGTAAAAGCAGTTGATTTTGTCAGATTCTTTGATACCGGAAACATCTTTACACCAGTCCTTTGAATCCCTTTTACAAAAGTGAGATTTTTGATGGATGTCAATCTGGATGAATCTGTCTTGACAACGATATAATTATTCCAACGCAACTTTAATAATACAGTATCTACAAACTTTGAAACTTCATTTATATACCCTTGATTTACAGGTGCATCCGATTGAGTTATGAGCGGAGCTTTAGGATTTGTTTTCTTTCTACGGTCCAAACATCGCTGATTATGGATTTCCATCGTTTTATACCATAAATTTGAACCGGGTGCCAAGACTTCATTTCCTTTGTCTTTAAAAAAAACACGCCAATATCCTGAACTTTGGGACATTAATGGCGAAATTGCTGACAATATGAAAGTGCATTGAAAGCAGAGAATAACAAAAAGTTGTTTTGTAGTTTTCATATCCAATTTTATTTAAATAATTCGTCAATAACGCCATAAATTACCTCTTTCCCATGATTCTTTTGCAATTCTTATGAATATACAAGACAGTTTAGTTTCTTTATCAATCCCGGACATTTGGTGGTCATTGTCTGGAATTCCCGGAATAATCAAAGTCAAGGGGCATGAAGTTGTCGACTTAGTCCATCGATTATCAACAAATAATTGCTTACAGATATCCGATAAACTTGGTAAACAAACAATCCTAACTAATGAAAAAGGACGCATTCTAGACATTATCACTTTATTGCAACATAAAGATCATTATCTGTTATTGACTACTCGAGACAATGAAGAAGTCGTCATTAAATGGCTCAAGAAATATATCATCATGGAAGATATCACTTTCAGTATTATTACTGATGAAGTAGATATGATTACAGTTCATGGCTCAAGAAGTATGGATTGCATTTCACAATTACTACATAATCAAGAATTACATGTACCCATACACTCTTTATTATCTTCCACCGAAAATCCTACTAGGATAGCAATTCGGTGCATGCCAATTCATGAAATGCAGTTTTTAATTATTGATTCTAAAGGAAATGGACTCATAGATATCTTTACATCTTCAGACATAATTTTGTTTGATAAAGAAAGATTTGAGATTGAACGAATATTATCAGGTATGGGTATATACGGAAATGAGTTATATGATGCATACAATCCTCTTGAAGCAGGACTGCTGCATCTAATAGACTTTAAGAAAGGGTGTTATATTGGTCAAGAAGTTATTGCAAGACTTGACAGTTATAATAAAGTGCAAAAACGAATAATGGGGTTTGTTTCTGAGCACTCTATTCCTTTACAGTCATCTCTTTTACATGATAATACTGAAATTGGTATTGTAACATCCTCCCATCAACTGCCCAATGGCTCCATTGGACTTGCATATATTCGGAACGAATATGCCTTCCCTGATTCTACAGTACTTACCATTATCAATCAACAACAAATTCCTTGTACAATTCTCTCATTACCAATGAGAACATAATGTGATAGATACTTTATTTATGATGTATTGACCATCCAGAATATACAGTTGGGGAGTAAAATTTGGGGAGTTATTCTTTCAATTTCTTGTTAAATAAAAGACATTATGGGACTAATAGCATATACCAACAATTCATACAAATTGACATTTCAATCCTGTTTTATAAGCTATTTATGGAAGTAAGGGAGACTTTTTCTTTGACTTATCAAAAATAGGTATGATTTCTGCTATACATATAGTCACAATAGCATAGGTTGACACATCAGTTGCTGATGTCTTGACTTAGTTTGAAAAAACTTCATAGACTTTACAAATGAAACAACAACATGCATTTCAAGAGAGAGAAAGAGAGGTCTATCATAAAATAGCACCTGCATTGTCATTATTAGATGATCCAGATGACAGTGTTTCACTTCATATCACTGAATATCTCGCTTCATTTGGAAGCATGATTGTTCCGATCATTAGAAAAGAGCTCAAAGATCAACAGTCAACCCATGGAATAGCGACATTAGAAAATGTTCTAAGAAAACTACAAGCAGAGGGTTTACATGAAGTGAAAGAGTATGTTTTGTCCTGTAGAAACAGGCAGATTACTCCCGATATGTATACTCTATTTGATCTTTTATCCCATTTTGGATATCCTGAATCGAATGCATGGATCATTGAAGCCCAACTCAATGCAATGGCAGATGCAGTAAAAGATCACATAGAGCATACTGGCGCACATAATGAAGAGCAAAGAATTAATTCTCTCAATGCAGTATTTTTTGATCAGTTTTCTTATAGACCACCTTCTTCTCATTACTATCTACCAGAGCATTGTTTCTTTTACAGTGTAACAGAAAAACGCATTGGTATTCCTCTTGCTCTTTCCATACTGTATATCATTTTAGGAAATAAATCCGGTATTTCTCTACAAGGGATTGGAATGCCTTTACATTTTTTAGTAAAGAGTACCAAACTGGATACATTTATTGATGTTTATAATTATGGGGTAACCCTTACAAAAGAGGATTGTTTGAATTTTTTGATAAAGGCAGGTATTCCATATTCTGAAACAATGTTAGATCCTGTTGACTCAGAAGACATGCTCTTCAGAATGTTGCGTAATCTGTATCATTGCTATAAGAGAGAGCAGTCTGAATGGGAATTGGAACAAATAGTAGCGATACTCGAATTCTTCGATATCGAGCATTAATATGAGCTTGCATTGGCATATCATCACTGATGATATTATGGAACAATTGGAGCTTACTCAAATGATTTCCATAGGTTCGCATTCATGTTCAATGTTTCCACCATCTAATGAAACATTTGATCCCAATGTATCAATTTGCATTTTGTTGAATGTTCACGCACGTTCATTTGATGCTATGACCTACCTTCAATCCATTGCAAATACACCTCAATCATATCAAATCATTGCTTATACTTCAGAAATGCATGATCATCAAACTATACATGCTATAAAAAGTTTAGGGATTAAACTCATGTGTACAAAAGCTCAATTGATAACTTTTTTAAAGAATATTCAAGAATATCACATAAACTAGGTTTAATTATTTTTTGCATACTCATTTGCATATCGCTTGATCGCCTTTACTATCCCCTCTGCCATTGTTTGCTGTCCTCTTTCCGTGCTTAATGTTTTTTCATCATTTACATTTGACAGAAATCCTGTTTCAAATAGCACATTCGGCATTGATGCACCAACAAGCACGAGAAAGCCTGCCTGATTTACCCCACGGTTAAATAACGATGTTCTACCTGATACTTCTTTTTGTAACATTGCTGCAAACTTTTCACTGAACTTAACAAATGCTGATTGCGCCATTGTAGAGATTATCAACTTTTCTTCACTCATGTCATCATAATTCATTTGCTCTTTTTCAAGACGTATGGATGAATTTTCTTTTTCAGCTACTCGAACTGCTTCTGTATTTCTTCCTGGTCTAAGAATGTATGATTCACATCCATTAGCTGGATGTGGCTTAGATGGCATGGAATTACAATGAATACTAATAAATAACTTTCCCTTTTGTTTATTTGCAATTTGCCCTCGTCTATACAATTCAATAAAAGTATCATCATCTCTTGTCATTACAACTTTTGTTGCTGGTAATTCATTCTTGAGCAATTCTCTTACTTTCTTTGCTATAGAAAGTGCTATATCCTTTTCTTTATACCCATTTATCGATATTGCACCAGCATCTTCTCCTCCATGACCTGGATCCAAAACGATAACATCGAGATCCCATGCGCCTATGGATTGTTTTGGTGCTTGAACAATCTCCTGCTTTTTTACCGTTATATTTAATGTTATTGTTTTGGAATTAACTTTCCTGATATCTGCTTGTTCGATATCTTCTGAAAATCGAATTGAATAGAGTAAGAATTGACGTATTTTTTCATGACCAAATGCTTCGATATAATTACCTTTTGTCAATTCCTTCATAGAAGCAATACCATTTTCAACATTCACAAACCGTAGTATTAATTCCCGTCCTCTAATTTCAGGTTTTTGATATTGCTCAATAGGGATATTGGCTGTAAAAGTTACATGTATAAGTTGATTCTCAGATTCTATACCTATACCTGTTATTGTACATTTTTCATTATTTAAAATTGATGCTGACTGAGCAATAGCTTGAAGTGAATTGGAATTGCTTTCATTCACATTGCTCTTTTTAGTAATGATTTCTTGCTTGGTTTGTGCCTTTTTATCTTCTACTTCCCCTGTTGATGATATGATTGATTCAACTTCTTCATCGTTTTCATGTTCAACAATCTCTTGTTTTGGGATGGCAAATGTCGAAGCAATTGCAGGATCTATTCCTTTACCAATACTGTAGGAATTATCTGCATTTTTTAAAATAGACTTTAATCCAAACCCATTCAGAACCGTAATAAATTCATCAATTGGAACGATAATGTCTGTTTGTTGTCGAAGGATAGGATAAGCCATTTTGGCTTTATATTCTGAACCGTTGGTAGCTTTAAAAAGAAGAGTAGAAAGTTGCGGCGTAATAAATAATGTCCCTTTTTTAAACAATATTACATTCTTTGCAGGATTATATGTTGATCCAACTAGAATTGTAGATGTAATATCAGACAATTTTCCATAGACTTGTTGATTTGCACGAGTAGTTTTAAGTGTTATTTTCTGATTATTGGGGAGATAACAAACAATCTCATCGGCTTTGAGATTAGGAATAAGCATCATTGAACAAATAATCATCAGTTCAATGAGAATATGCATCCTTGTGGTTAACAGATACGGACCTTTCAATAATTCTATTTATAACACTTGTGCGATTGATTGCGTTATTGCAAGTAATGACTCATCATTCATCAACCCGGTTTGTAATTGCATTCCTATGGGAAATCCTTCAGACGACAATCCTGCAGGAAAACTAATTGCAGGCACACCAGCTATATTCGAAGAAACAGTAAAATAATCTGAAAGATACATTTCTAATGGATCTTTCTTTTCTCCTCTTTTAAAAGGTAATCCAGCTGTAGTTGGTAGCAGCAATGCATCTGCTGTTGAGAATATTGATGTATAACCATTAACAATTGCTCTTCTCGCTTTTTGTGCTTTAAGATAATATGCATCATAATAACCAGAGGACAATACATATGTTCCTAGCATAATGCGTCGTTTTACTTCTGCACCAAAGCCACTCGATCTTGTAGCTGTTGTCATATCTGAAGAAGTTTGATCACGCCATCCAAATCGAACTCCATCAAATCGTGCAAGATTAGATGATGCTTCAGCAGTGGCAAGAATATAATACGTTGGTATCCAAGCTTTTGAGCCGGGTATAGTTTGATGTATGAATGTAACGCCATGACGTGATAGTTTCATCAGTACATCATCATAAACTCTTCTAACTTCCTTATCCAATCCTGTTAGCTCTTGCTCAGGGAGAATTGCCAGTGTTAGTGAATCTAAGTTAGGACTATTAATAATTTTTTGATAGGAAGAAACGGGTGGTAGTTCGGAACTTGTAGAATCATATTGATCATGGCCTGATATTGCATCAAAGACCAAACCCATTGTCGGCACATCTCCGGAAAATATTCCAATCTGATCTAAGGATGAAGCAAAAGCAGTCAAACCATAACGTGAAATTCTTCCATAGCTTGGCTTGAAACCGTAGATACCACAAAATGCAGCTGGTTGGCGTACAGAACCACCTGTATCTGATCCTAATGAAGCATGACACAGGCCTGCCGCAACTGATACTGCTGATCCCGATGATGAACCGCCAGGAACATATCCCGGAAATTGCGGATGATCTGTTGGACCGAAATAGGATGTTTCGCCACTAGATCCCATGGCAAACTCATCCATATTTACTTTTCCAAGGATAATAGCCCCTTGTTGTTTTAGACGTTGTATGATGGTAGCATCATACATTGGATGAAAATGTTCAAGCATTTTTGAACCGCAAGTCATTGGCATTCCAATAACTGAGATATTGTCTTTTACAGCAATAGTCATCCCCTTTAATGAAGCCTCGGCAGAGTCAAGTTCTTCTATATGTTTTGCTTCAGAACGAACATTCGGATTTATTGAAAGAAATACATTCAATGACTGATGATCATTAATACGCTTTAGTAAATCTTCAGTCATTCCCGAGAATGATGTCTTATTTTCCAGTACTGATTGTACATCTTGTGCATAATCAAGAACATGCATTGATGAATTCTTCCTATCTAAACTTAGAAGTTAAATTGCGCCGCTTGTGCAGACAAAAACAAAGCAATACCACCAAAGAAAGCCATGATTCCACACCATTCAAACATATTTGTAAAAATAGCAGACGAAGTTCCTGGATTATCCAATGGATTCGGGGCATATGTAGATGAAATGCCAATGATCATACCCAAAACAGTAAGCATCATTCCAGTCATCCAACGATGAGAACCCAATGGATCCGATCCAGGTGAAAGCTTACCAACCAAGAACATTGCAATGGATAGAGCAGCAATACTTAGTACACTAGCTCCGATAAACTTTAATACACCTGTAAGTGCAGAATTGTTTGAACTCATAAAAACTCCAATTGAAACTTATTTAATTTTTTGGTCATTGACTTGAATGATAGAGCCTTCTTGTTTATTGTGCAGAATCCCAATTACTGAACAATGTTTGGGCTTCCATGGTTTACCAGCAAAACTAACTGTATAACGCTTAGTAATAGAGCTTCCGGCTGCTTTAGAAGCAACTTGTTCGCCCCATGTTCCAAATTCTCCAATAGCACCTCTCAGCATATGCATATGCACGAAATTGGAATCATCTTCAGATAAGCCCAAAGATGGTCTGCGATAATCTTTCTGTGCATATACAATTGAATCTTCACTGAGATATATGGCTAAATGATCATCGGGACCACCTGCTGAAATCCACTTTACATCAACATCTACAGTTAACAATTTAGTTACCGAATCATATGTTGGTTTTAAATCAATTGTTGCCTTTGCAGTTTTTTCTAATTCTTTTGCAACCTGCGCAGCCCATCCGTCTGGTGCAACTATCTTATTACCGTCACCAGAGCGATTTACCATTCCATTTGGCTGTCCACCAGTGCCACCTAAAAAGGTTGTAAATAATTCTTCTCCAACCGGAGTACGAAAATCTTCTGCGTATAATTTTCCTCGAGGCGATGCAAAAGTGGCGCCACTATGAATCCCAAGTACTATTACTTTGCCTTCATATGCTTTATGTAATTCTGCTGCGATTTGAGCTGCTGAAGGACAATTTCCACATCTGAAACCGGTGAAGTCTTCAATAAGAACCTTTTGTTCTCCGGTAACTACCACAACTCCACCTGTTTGTTTGTATGGAGCAGATATCTCATCACATGATGAAAGGAGTACAATGATCAAAGTGATCATTACTATGGATATAAATCTATGTTTCATTGTAAGCTCTATATTAGAATGTGGATGAAACTGAAAGCGAAAATCCATTTGATGCAGGAACAGGACGACAAACACCACCGACACAGAGAATACCACCTCGAACTCTTCCATATCCGAGTGTTAAACGCATTGCATCTTTTACATAGATGATATTCCCACTCAAATAATTCAAACGTCGATTTGGATCCTCATTCCCATAATTATATTCATTGAACAAGGAGATAAACCATTTTGGTGCAACAGTATATTCAGCAAGAGCATAAATCCAATTTCCATTATTATTATCAAGTTTAGGATGTACTGTTTTTCCATTTGCATCCAATTCACGATCTAACTCATTCCCTTCATTGTCAATATATCGATGATCAACAGACATGTGTTGCAATTCAAAGCGAATGGTTTGTGTTTTTGTCATGGAGTAAATGAATTCAGAAGTTATAACGGTTGATCGAATTGCTCCTGTTCCAGGAAGCAACTCAATCAATTCTTTGAGATAGTATTGCTTCATGAAACCAAAATTGGTTTTGAAATCTTTTGACCATTTTTTCTGAACTTCAACATTGAAATCATCAAAGAATACGCGTTTGCCAAATGAAAGGAATTTTGTGTTATACAGATTTCCTTCAATTGATGCAGAATCTGAAAGATTTCTTGATGAATCAATCGAATGCACCCGTGAGTAATTGACATTGATTGATGTTCCGTATTGCCCACCAAGAAAACTACCTTTTGGAAAGGTATAAAGTATATCAGCTTGAACACCAATTTCTCCATACGGTTGCGTTGCATAAGGATAAAGTGTGAGCAGTCGATATGTATATTGCTTTGTTACAGCAGGTAGATAATTCAATACAAGATCAGTTAACTGGGATCTTCTGCTTGAGCGAAAATCCATATTATCCAATGACTTCAATGATACATTAATACCCAAGCCAGGTGCAGAATATGATCCATTGACATATAGTGCTCTTCCGGGATTATAGCTATTACCATTAGTTGTTTTGGGATCATTCACTTTGTGAGCATATTCCGCATCAAGCGCAAAGCCAGCACCCTGCAAAGTCATTCTTGTATTAAATGCTAGAACATTTTCAGGAAGATTTAACGTTGGGTCCAAATCTTGTTCATATTTGCTCACAACTCCACCACCAAATCTTAATCTCCAGCCATCGGGCATGATAGAAAGATGTTCGCCAAAATTCTTAAGGAAATCTTCAACAAGTATTTCTCCATCTATACCTCGAACAATTCCTGGTCCGACTGAAAAGAAGGAACGCTGTTTTCCAAAAATTCCAGTGATTTGCATTCCTTGAATCATATTCAATTTTGCACGAACTCCATCAAGGGCATTGTCCAAACCTAATCCCCGTTCTTCATAAGTACGGAGAATCATTCCATTCCCAAATTGCTCGTAAAAATTACCAATCGTGACATCAATATCATCATTTCTATATCTAGCATATCTATACCCTATGCCAGCATTTCCTTCTTTACCTCCCCAATTGGGAGAAAACCCAAGAATCTCTTTCAGATAGGATTCATAACGAATCCCTGCACTAAAATCACCTTTTGTATAGTTGAGATTGAGAAAAGCATTGGAGCGTACCTTTTCAGGTACATTTTGAGCACCAATCAATGAATCAGGTTTATATGACTGGACATCAATTTGAAAATTTCCTCCAATCACTCCATCACTGGGATTTTGAGCCAAGAGGCTGGTTGAAAAGAGTATGCAAAAAAACAGGAGAAATGTGCTCATAGACATTGCCGTAAATGAGGAATGTGAAATATTGATGAAACTGCTGCATATTCATCAATTGGACTGATTTAATGTCCGGTTACTTCTTGACCGGCAGCCACTTGCTTGATTACCTCATATAATTTTTCTTCATCACCGGGAGCATAGGAATTATGTTGCCAAACAACTTTTCCATTCCCATCTATCAAAAAAGAATGAGGTACATTATTAACATTCATTGCTCTTTTCAAATCGCCGTTTTCATCTAAATACACTTCATATTCCCAACGCTTCCCATTGACAAATGGAGCGACCTTTGCAGAATTGCGAACATCATCAACGGAAACAGCAACAATCTTTACACCTGTTGCCTCTTTCCAATCATCATACACTGAACTAAGATTGCTCAGTTCTTGAATGCATGGCTTACACCATGTAGCCCAAAAATTTAAGAGAATTGGCTTCCCTTCATTTGTTATGGTTGAAGAATTAACTTTTTCGCCTTTGATATTCTTGATGGAGGCTGCAGGTATAACCTGCTTTGCATTGTCTTGCGCATGGGTTTCAGTGAAGATATTCAAGAAAAGTATGGCTAAGAACATGACAAAAGAAAGGAATTTCATATTTGCTCCAGTTGAGATTGGTGACAATGCAATTTTAAGAATGTGGCAATATGCCAAAATCGACCTCCACAAAATAAAAAAAACTTGTTGTTAAGCCAAGTTTTCGCTAGATTTTCCCATAATGTAACACATTCAACAATCACCAAAATGAGAAGATCTATCCACGCTTTCTTAATGGTTTTAACTATAATCTGTTTGGATCTTACCGATTCGTATGGTCAAAGTTTGGAATTTACCAAGATTCCTTCAGGACCAGTCAATTTTGATCTTGAAGTTGATGTGGCAAAAATCAATCTTCATGTGAAAAATACAAGCTCTGCTCCTGTCAAAGTTTGGGTGACAATGGATACATCAAAATTATTTCCAGCCCATAGAGCTTATTTCTGCTGGGAACAATGCTATTCCTTTGGCGTGGTAGATGCCCGCAATATTGCAGGTGGAAAGCCTTTAACACTTAAACCTGGACAAGATACTAGTGCATTTACTGCCTATGTTGATCATTATGCAGTATATAATGAGCCAAGAGCTGGTACTTCTACACTTGTTTTCGATTTCTTTAATGAAGAAGATCCATCAGATAGAATAACGGCTACTTTGGTTTTCAATGTTGGTACCACCACATCTGTAGCTGATAGTGATCTGTATAATACTGGATTAGTGTCATGGGATCCTTCTTCGAGACAATTCATTATGCCTAACACATCCAATAGTGCCGGCCTTGATCTTTATTCAATGAATGGTACGCTGATGAAGAATGTTCACACTTCCAATCTGAATATTCCTAATGGTGTATATGGTTACATCCTTCATACAGTTACCGGCACTCAATCTCGAGGAATTATTAGCATTTACTAAGCAGATGGCGATAAATCGCCAGAACTGTAGAATATTGTCCAATAATTTTCTATTTTAGCAATGCATCACAGCAGCACCGATTTGTCAGATCGGGTGATGTTCTGTTATTAATCTAATCTATTGAAGATTGCATGTCTATTCAGGCGTATACCATTGCCGTCCTTGAGATGGACCCTGCCCTGACTTCCCTCATCTCGGAAGCCCTAGAAGATAAATATGCGGGTATATCTTGTTTTGAGTCTGTTGAAGACGCAATGGAGTCTTTCAAACAATCAGAACCTGATTTACTTCTTCTTGATATTTTCCTCGGTCCTGTGAATGGACTAGAAATTGTTGATGCCATTCGTTCTGCGGGGATGGCTTTTCCCATTATTCTAATTACCGGTTTTTCTGATATCAAGCTTGCTGTGAGAGCAATGCGAATTGGTGCTGATGATTTCATTATCAAGCCATTTGATAAAGACCAATTGGAAGTTACTGTTGATCGAGCTTTAATTAATAGCGCCCTTCGCAAAAAAGTGAAAGAACTCGAAGCGAATCTCTTTATGGATGATTCAGCTGAAATTTTGGGTACTTCCCCTGCAATACGAAAAGCTGTTCAAATTGCGCAGATAGTTGCCAAAGCCGAGGATACAACTGCGTTAATACTTGGTGAATCTGGAACTGGCAAAGAGTTAATGGCAAGATTCATTCACACAAGTAGTGGCAGAGCAAGACAACCTTTTGTTACTATCAATTGTGGAGCGATACCGAGGGAACTTGCAGAAAACGAATTTTTCGGATATGAAAAGGGTGCCTTTACAGGTGCTACAGAAAAAGTCAAACCCGGGAGATTTGAACAAGCGGACAAAGGAACCATATTACTAGACGAAGTTGGAGAGCTGAGTCTAGAAATGCAAGTAAAATTGCTACGCGTACTTCAAGAACGAACATTTTATCGTTTAGGTGGTACCAAAGAAGTTGAGGTTGATGTTCGTGTTATAGCTGCCACAAATCGCGATCTAGAGCAATTGGTGGAAGAAGGAAAATTTAGAGAAGATCTATTCTATAGGTTAAATGTTGCAACTATACATTTACCTCCCCTCAGAGAAAGACAAGAAGACATACTCCCTCTTGCAAGTGTATTCGTAACTGAGTTTAATAAAAAGTTTAGCAAAACTGTCTCAGGTTTTTCTCCTGAAGCAGCAGATATTTTACAGCATCATCCATGGAAAGGAAATATCAGAGAATTGCGCAATGTCATTGAACGCATCATTCTACTTGAATCCGAAGATACCATTTCTAAAGAATCTCTTTCCTTTCTACGCATTCCTTCACAATCGCAAAAACAAAAAGAGTTAATAGAGGGACAACATTCATTGCATATTCACCAAGATGGCGTGCTGATGAATAATGTAGTTAAAGATCTAATCGTTCAAACACTTTCCATGACGGGTGGAAATCAAATCAGAGCAGCAAAAATACTTGGCGTATCTCGGGCAAAACTCAGATATAGAATAGATCAATTGGGAATAAATGCCAAAAACCAAGAATAATCATTTTGATTATCTTTATTACAAAAGATAAAAATTCTTCTTTATTGCAGAGTGCTCTATGCTGAAACAGATTTCTACTTTCATTTTACTTTTTTCTGCATTATTATTCATACCCTTCTCCGCAAAAGCACAACCTACCATTGCCGTAACCATACCTGATCTCTGTACACCAGGACTCAATACTGCTATAGAGATAATGGCCCCAGTAAATCAAAAAGGTGCATTTGGAAATGATGGACTATATCTAAATAATCCGGGAGATGCCATAAGAGTGAAAACATTGAGAGATGCTGATTCCAACAGCATTATATTCTCACCCTTTGTCACAAGCTGGGATGGAAGACTCATTAGTGTTCAGGCATTTGTAAAACCGATTAAAGCCGGAGGCCCGAACCCTAATTCATGGGACTGGTCTTTACTATCAAATCAGTTTCGTATACCAATTTGCATTCTTATCAATGGCATACAATCATCAGTCGATACATTGTATATCGTACAACCATTCCCTTTTGGAGATAAATCCACTAATTCCCAAACAAGTATATTTGGAACTGGTACTTGGGGTAAACGCTCTAGAAGTGGAGCCATGATTGTTGACTCTATGATTCTACCCCCGAATGGAAAATTTGAAGTAAGCAAACTTGACAGCGATCCATATAGAATTGGAAATCAGGGCTATCTCCCTTTTACTCTCATCGTCAAAGGAAATGTAAAAGGAAATAATAGTATCATTTCTGTTAATGCGAATAGACAAGATGGTGGTCCTGGAGGTGGTGGTGGTGCGGGAGCATTTACAGACTTCTTCACTGTTCCTAGCAGAAGTGGAGATGGATATTCTGCTGGAGCACCAAGTGGGCAAAACCTTGGAGCTTTTGGTAAAAGTTCACTTTCGGTTGGAATTGGAACAGGTAATAATGGTGGCGGTAAAGTTTCAGGGTCATCTATAACAAATGTTTCTGGTGGTGAATTTAAAGAATACGAAGGAGGCGGAGGTGGTACTGGGCATCCTTTTGGCATGTCTGGTTCAGGATGGAATTATTCAGTAGAAGTACCTGGTTATTTTGGGGGTGGATCTTGTCCAAAAGACCAAAGGCCAGGTGGTGGAGGTGGTTATAGAGAAGAGGGTGCATCAACTGATGGTATCAATGGTGGCAAGATTCATGGAAATCGTGCTACTGTTCCTGTTGCTGGCGGTAGTGGTGGTGCAGCAGGTAATCCCAAAGGAGATCGTTCTGGTTATGGAGGTGGTGGAGGTGGAGCCATATTTGTACATAGTATAGCAACCACAGATCTAACAATAGAAGCAAGAGGTGCGGAAGGTGAAAATAATACTCCGAATGGCGGAGGAGGTTCAGGTGGCTTTGTAGGTATCGGAGCAAGAAATTCACTTTCTTCATTCATTGAAGTTACGTCTGGTGGACCTGGTGGAGCTGGTAATGCCTATGGTGGTGTAGGGAGATTTAGATTTGAATCCCCAACATTTCCCCAAGGAAATCCGAAAGGATTCCCTATGATAAATGTTGAAGGCCAAGATAGTTATAGAGGATTGACATTAGAATATGCATCAATTGTTGATCGATCGAATCGTTTGAGCATGGTTTATTCAAGTGGAGATAGTATACAGTTCTATTTGAAAGCAAAGAATGGAAATTGGATTCCTTATATATTTGGTCCGGCTGCAAATGGAGTTCAAATGACCATGCCATTTAATGATATAAACCTACTTCCCGATTCTGTGTATTATATCATGGCAATTCAGTGGAATAAAACATTTAAGACTATAAGTGAATATCAACATGAACCAATAGCAATCATTTCGCAATCAGCTGGAAATATATTATATGCTCCTACATTTCCCATCATAGCCAGCGATACAATTGTATCGATGAATAATAAACTGCTATGTCAGGATGACACTATCAAACAAATCATTTATGTAAAAAATACTGGTACTGGAGAATTAACTATTGATTCTCTTCGTTTAATGAAAGGTAATGATGGATTTACAATTCAAAAGGGAACATTACCACTAAAAGTCAAACCAAACGATTCTACAGCAGTTACCATAACATTTACCAATCCCCCATCTTTAGGTATCAAGCGCGATACACTCATTGTGTATTCAAACGCTAGAAATGATAGCACATGGACAATTTCTTTATCAGGAATGAAGGAAGTTCTTTCATTTGCATATCAAAAGATTAAATCAACAAATTTTATTCGATCATTAGTTATTGATGGTACATGTATTGGAACAACAAGATATGATACACTTGTCATTTATAATAAATCAGTAGTAGATATACCCTCTGATAGTATTCGATTAAATGGTTCAGTCCATATATCAATTGTACCAAAACAAACTTCAATACCTGCTTTAGATAATGGGATATTCATCATTCAATTTTCACCTGTAGATAATCTACTTCAAACAGCAAATCTTGAATTTCATCATCCATTATGTGACACTATCGATATATTCCGAATTGAAGGTAAAGGTATGCAAACTACACTTGTCTCTAATCCTCCTTCCATTGTACATCCCAAGCAAGGAATCGGAACAACAATCATTGATACCATTACTATTGTAAATACTGGAGATGCATCTGCATTTATCCAACCTGGTACATTTGGTTTACAACCCCCTTTTCAGATTTTAAAAACAATTCCACTGTTACCATTTACTTTGCGATCTGGTGATTCTTTATCATTAGTAATTACAAGTACTTTAGATACAGTGGGTACATTTGCTGATACAATCGTAGTTGAATCCTTAACCCAAACAAATTCTTGTTCAACTACTCTTTCAATTCCCATATCTGCAACAGCATCTTTACCCACCCTTGGTTTGCGATTCAATAATACACCAAAAGCTGATCCAACATTTAGCACTTATGAAATACCGATACTCTACACCACTCCTGGTGGGAATGCTGTAGTTGCCGATATGTCCATTTCTTTCAGTATTAATGGCCTCTTATTTTATCCCAAAAATGCTAGTAAAGGAACGCTTTCAAGTACTTTAGATCCAAATGGAATGAGAATAATCAGTGTGTCTTTCAATAAGGAATTACTTTCTCCAACTGATTCATTATTAACAACAATATCCGGAATCATTCAACTCGATACAGTTGGTTCATCATCTATTACATGGTTGCCAGTTAAATGGAATGCATTTCCCTATGCCCAAGTAATGACTACAAATGGAAATGTAGAATTAGAGTTATGTGAAAAAGGTGATGGAAAACGATTCATCATAAATGGGAAAACACCAACTTTGTTTTCTGTATTTCCAAATCCGGCAAGTAATACTTCTATTATTCATCTTGATGTTCCAATCAAAAGACTCGGATCTTATACTTGTATTATTCGTGATATAAATGGAAAACATATACATCTTTCTCGTTTTTCTTGTTCAAACATGAATCTACTTGGTACACAATATTCATTAGAAATGAATACAAATGGATTATCAGCTGGTACCTATTATATAAGCATAGAATTTGAAGGAACAATTGTTACTGAAAGATTAGTCATAGTACCCTAATGCTCATGATTCTTACCTATAAATTCCCTACATTTGCATTCCTAACGGTGTGTAGCGCAGCCCGGTAGCGCACTACTTTGGGGTAGTAGGGGTCGTGGGTTCGAATCCCGCCACACCGACAAAAAAAAGGCTCTGATATTTCAGAGCCTTTTTTCATGAGAATGTTTATCAGAAATTTAACGTTACATTCATGGATGCCATTCTCTGTAGAATTGTGCCGCCAAATATCTGATAGTGTCTTCTATCAAGTGCATTAAAGATTGTAGCACTTGCTTTGATATCTGGTGTAATTGCATATCCTACATTGAGATTAAGAAGCCAATACTCTGGTACATATCCTTCAAATAGACCAGCTACCCAAGTAAAGCCCTTCACTCCTCTGAGCTGAGCTCCGATTTCTAAACCATTTTGTTCATACTGCAAACCAATATTCAATCGATGAGGTGAAGTATTTGGAACAATCTTTTGAGCTTGAAGTGTGTTTTCTTCTACATTAAAGTCTAGATATGCATAATTAACTTGTGCTAGGAGTCCTGTCATGACATAATAATTGACTCCAACCTCAAGACCATACTCATTGATGATACCAATATTTTTGGGAGTAATAATCAATGCAGGTAAACCTGTTTGAGGCATTTTAGCCAATCGATCATAATACAATCTATTTAACTTATCTAACTCTGTTTTTAAATCTGCATTCGCTTGAGCATTATCATAACGAATAGGGGTATAAACATCTGGAGCAAGTCCGCCCAATGGAACTGAAATAAAATTTGTTCTACGGTTCATGTAAGCATCAACAGTCACGAACAGATCTTTACTAATGATTCCTTTATAACCGAACTCATAAGACATTGCAGTTTCAACTTGAATATTTGGATTCCCAAGATTCCATTGTTGAGTGGCTTTTTGCAATCCTAATGGGGTTACCTGATATCTATTGGAAATTACACTATCAATTGCAGCGAGATTAACCGGTGCACCTGCTGGTGAATATCTGTACAAATCAGCATAACTAGGTCTTAAGAAAGAACGATTCAATGTCAAACGAAAAGTGTGATCTTGAATTGGTGTAAACACAAATGCTGCCTTTGGGGAAAATTGTGTGTCGAAAAAGGTAGATCGATCTAAACGAGCAGCACCAACAAATTTCAATGAAGGCATAATTGTCATTTCAGCTTGTGCATATAGACCGCTAAAATTATTATGTAGTCCATCCGGATTTAATAATGGCAAGGCACCAAGCAATGAGGTATTAACAGCTTGATACTCATGAGATGCTCCTACTATTACCTTTAGATCATCATGTAAATAAGAATCATTCCATTGGGCATCAATGACATATACATCGCTTCTTTCTGCAGAACTAGCTGCGGCATTCATCACTATTTGTGGTGTAATAGTATTTCTTCTATTCCAATGTGCTTGAATATTGAAACGAGATGTATTGTAAGCCAATCGTACAAATGGCTTTTCAACATTATTGATAAGAATGCGGCCTGTTTGATTGACAAAATATTCACCTCCATACTTTGAAAATCCAAATTCTGCTGTCAGTCTTTGATCATTTGTCAATTCATAATCAAGTCTTGCTGTACCAAATACATTAGTAGCATTACGATTTGCATTGATAAGTGAATCGATACTAGAAATAACGCCAACTCCTGCCCTATTTCCAGTCACATCTCTTGCTAATCCCGGATATTCTAATGTACCACCTTTTGTAGTATCTCGAGAATTTACCCAGCTTTGACTTTGTGTTGAATATCCAGCATTCACTTTATAGTATAAGGACCCTATAGCACCTGCATGTCTAATATCGCCTCGCAATGTATTGAATTGTCCTCCTGTTACACTAACCCTTGTACCTTGTATATCTTTAGGTGCATGCGATGTAATATTGATCACGCCATTATATGCATTAGATCCATACAGCGCAGATCCAGGGCCACGCACAACTTCAATAGATGCTACATCGCCCACATTTGTTTGAAATGAATTCCACTCCACAAGATTTAACAATGGTGTCGATGGATCTCGACCATCAAGTAAAACAAGTACACGACGATTTATCGAATTATTAAATCCTCGCATATTAACATTGAAATCATTCATTCCACTTTGCACGACATCCACACCTTGAATGCCCTCTAATGTTTTTGCGATTTGTCCGTGAGCATTTGCCCTGGATAATTCAGCTGGCATGACTACAGATACAGCAGCAGGAGCATCAGTGATTTTCTGTTGTCTTCTTGATGCACCATATACTGTCACATCTTGGGTACGAGTTTCAGCATTTTCTTTTGGTTTAGAACCGTTATTTTTTGTTCGAATGGACGTGCCATTCTTTGATTCAGCCTTCTCATCAGGCAATATCGTCTTGACTTTTAAGTCCGATTTTGCATACATATCGCTTGTAAAAGCAATACAGAGCAATGTGATAAACAAACAGAAAACATGTTTCATAAAAACTACTTCCTTTTAAATGGGGTATGTAAAAAACCTTGCTGTAATTTCTTTTGAACTTTTGTAGCAACCAGTGATCGTAATGTTTCTGTCATGAGTCCAGAACCTATAACGGATTGCCTGAATTTGTATGCTTCTCTCAATGAATATGATTGTCCATCAATCACCCATTGAAGAAAAATACCATCCGATATACCAAGCTCTAATACTGCAAATGAATCCGAGTCTATGTGACGGAAGAGTTTGAGTGTTTGCATCTGTTTTGTTACTTCTGCTCCCAAAACACTCAATCGTTTTTTCATATCCCTAATTCTGATCAAAAATGAATCTGAAGTGCTTCGCAATGCATGTGCCCAAAACTCTAATAAAAGTGGGGCATAAGTTGCATGTAATTCATAAAACTCGACTGTTGTGTCAATTAATGCATCTGCTTTTGAAACTGGATCAATATGTTCTTCAACTGCAAGAATCATGGATTGTTCATATTTACTCATCCAATGGTCATACACTGCTAAGAAAAGATCTTCTTTATCGACATAATACTCATATAGCGTACCTTTAGCCAATTGTACAGCATCAGCTATATCTTGCATCTTGGTAGAATGATACCCTTTAGAAGCAAATACCCCAATCGCAGCTTCCACAATGAGAATACGTTTTGCCTCTCTATTTTCAGGTGCAGTTTTCGTTCTTGCCATAGTAATTTTAATGAATTAATTGACCAATTGGTCAAATTTAAAAAAAATAACAGTCTTTACAAGCATCCATGATGTTTCAATAGAAACAGATGTTCACTATTTTTGCTGAAGAATTCAATCATCAATACTGGTTTTTTGCATGTATCCAGATTCCCAAGTTGAAGAGTCATTGCAAACCCTTGATACAATTACAGGTTCAATGCATGGAAGAGTGGTCTTATTCAATGATGAACATCATACATTTGAAGAAGTTATTGTTCAAATATTGAGAGCAGTTCATTGTTCTATGGATAGAGCAGAGCAATTAACTTGGGAAGTACATAATACAGGTAAAGCAACTGTGTATGAAGGCCCTTTGTCAGAATGCCTACATGTCAGTGCTGTTTTGGAAGAAATAGCTTTAAAAACAGAAGTTCAGTGTTGATCCACAATGGGAAAAATCTTTCTATTCATAATTGGGATTATTCTCATACTCATATTTTCAGGAATTGCTTTTCTAGGATTTCTGAGAAGATTCTTTTTTTCTTTCATTCCCTCCTCAAAGAGATCACAGAAATCAAAAGACTCCATCATTTATGATGATGGAAAAACAACCGTTTTCACTTCAAAAATCAATGATAGAACCAAACGAGGAACATAATCAGCGAATTGCTGCAATAGATGTTGGCACAAATTCATTCCATGCTATAATTGCATCGGTTAATGAAAAAGGTTCTTTACGTATTCTTTCACGTGAAAAGGAAATGGTGCGCCTTGGTGAATCTGCTACTGATATCAAAAGACTTTCTGATCATGCTATGGAAAGAGGTTTAAAAGCAATGAATCGCTTTTCAATAATGGCAAAGAAAGCTGATGCTCCAGTCAGAGCGATAGGTACTAGTGCATTAAGAGAAGCAGAAAATAAAGATGAATTCATCGCTTTAGTTGAAGAAGAATCTCACATTCATATTGAGGTGATATCAGGAATTGAAGAAGCCAGGCTCATCTATGTTGGCGTCTCACATGCATTACCTGTCATTACACAGAAAGCTCTTGTTATAGACATCGGTGGAGGAAGTACTGAATCTGCAATTGGGCAGTTTGGGAAGCTCTTACATGTCCATAGTGCGAAGCTTGGAGCATTAAGACTCACCCAACGTTTTTTTCCGGATGGAATCGTAACAGCCGAAAGAGTCGAAGCATGTAGAATATTTATTAATGGTGAGTTATCGTCTTGTATCCATACCATCCAAATGACAGGATTTGAATCAGTTATTGGTTGTAGCGGTACTATCCATGCCATAACGGCTATGATTTATGCCGAAAAACAAAGAAAGTTACCCGAATCACTAAATGGAATAAGCATTCAAACTGATGATATCCATAGAATCATAAACAAACTCATCAACACCTCATCTACATCAGATCGCTTATTATTACCAGGAATTGAGTCAAAAAGAGCAGATATCATTGTTGCTGGTTCATTAATATTAGAACATTATCTGAATGCTCTATCTATACAGAAACTTTTAATCTCAGCTTATGCACTTCGTGAAGGAATAGTATTTGACACAATAGATAAACAAAGAGATATTCATGAGTTCCATCATTTGACAAAATTGAGATATGATACAGTGTATTCCCTTTGCGAACTATATAAAGTGCATTTGCCTCATGCAGAACATGTTAAGAAATTAGCATTGCAGATCTTTGATGATACCATACACAAACACAATCTAGGTGATGAAGAAAGAGAATTGCTGGAAGCGGCCTCTTTATTGCATGATGTTGGTTATCATATTTCTCCAGAACAACATCATCATCATAGTCAATATATCATCAGTCATTGTATTATGCCTGGCTTTACAAATGATGAATCAGAGATGATTGCAATGATTGCTCGATATCACAGAAAAAGTCATCCCAAAAAGAAACATCTAATTTTTAGCACATATACACCTGAGAGACAAAGAAGTATATCCATATTGGCGGGAATCCTTAGAATTGCCGAAGGATTGGATAGAAGACAGCAGCAATTGATTGAATCATTACATTGCGATGTGCATGATGATGTTATGACAATTACACTCTATAATAAGCTAGATACTCTTATAGATATTGAGATTTGGGGAGCAGAAAGGCGCATTTCATTATTAGAAGAATGTCTTGGACTAGCAATATCTTTCATGACAAAATCTATATCATAAGATAGTAAGTGAACGATGTATGTTATGTAAACTCTTAGATTTACATTATTCAATAAAAATCTATGCAGCATAATTTCCACTCATATCGATTCATTCAATTTGCAATATTCAGCCTCTTATTTGTTCATTGTGCTATCGATCTATATCCGAATACTCAAAAGACAAACAGACCAACCATTGGCCTTGTATTAAGTGGTGGTGGTTTCAGAGGAATGTCACAGATTGGGGTTTTAAAAGTTCTCGAACGACATCACATACCTATCGATTTTATTGTTGGTACAAGTATTGGTTCCTATATCGGTGGATTATACGCTTCAGGATATAATGCAACTGAAATTGAACAAATTGTACTTTCAGAAGACTGGAATATGATCATGTCACCTGCATCTGAAAACAATCGGCATGATATGTTTATTGACCAGAAAAATGCAGATGACAGACATATTTTCTCATTGAGACTACGTACTTTTTCTTTTGATGTTCCTCAAGCTGTTTCAAAGGGAATACCATTTCAAGCTCATCTTCAAAAGTATATATGGAATGCTCCTTATACGGCATCAAATTCATTCGACGATCTTAAAATCCCCTTTAGAGCAATTTCTACAGATTTAATTTCCGGGAAATCAATCATCCATAGATCCGGTGACCTACCGTTCATTATAAAAGCAAGCTCTACTATACCATTACGCTATTCACCAGTCGCATATGATTCAATGTTGCTAGTTGATGGTGGCATTCTTGATAATATCCCCGTACGAGTTTTACGCCAAGAATTTAATCCTGATATCATCATTACCATTAATGCTACTTCTGGCCTTCTTTCAAAAGATGAATTGCAATCACCTTGGAGTATAGCCGAACAAGTAGTTGGTATCTTACTTAAAGATCAAGAGCAGAAGAGCTTAGAAGAATCACCCATTACGATTACACCTGAATTAGGTGAAATCAAGAATACCGACCCCTCACAAATACCAATTTCAATTATCAAAGGAGAAATTGCAGCCTTACAGATGCTTCAAGCAATTAATGATACTATTGAAACCCTACAATTTTTACATAACCATACTGATTTTATTGATTCTAACTTCTATACGCATACACTTACTGGAGATATAGCTGAAATTCCATCAGGTACATGGCAAAGAATGTCTCAAGTGATAGAAGCACGTATGCGGGTTGAACATATGCATGATACACTTTTAAGAATTCTTCGGGCTGACTCAATATCATTTGTCAAATGTAAACCAATCATTGATACTCTACATCAAAAGGTTGAATGGAACATACTGGCTCCAAAACATATAAACTTTTCAATAAATGAAACACGGGATCGCAAAAGGGTCCTATCTACCCTATTTACTGACAAGAATTATTTGAATACAATTTCTCATAATCTCCAATGGGATCGTATTGTTTCTGGAAATGAGTATGAATCAGTTGACATCAAAACCCGCTTAGAAAAGGATACACTTGCGTTTGATGTATTTGTACATGAAAAAGCTCCTCAATATTTAGGAATTGGTGCTAGAGTTGATAATGAGAGATATGGTCAACTACTCATAGATGGCTATGATAAAGATATATTTGGCAGTGGTTTGTGGTCATCATTATCCGTATTTGGCGGTTCAAGAAATAGGTCAGGAATGTTTTCAATTGGATTAAACGGAATATTTGAATCAAGTTGGGGCTTAACAATGCATGCCTATTCCAATTTCAAACAAATGTTTATGTATCAGCATAATCTAGCCTTTTCAAAGGAAACGTATGAAATCAGAAGAAATGGAGAATTGAAAGAAGATAGATATGGATATATGGCAGATCTAACCCGCTCATTAGGAAAATCTGGGATTTTACAGTCGAGATTGCGTTTTGAGAATCAAAGGATTTTCTCAATCAACAATGATAGTACACCAACATATACTCCAATATTTACATGGAAGCTTTCAAGTAAAATCGACACAAGAGACGATGCAGATCTCCCCCGTTTTGGATCATTACTTGATCTTTCTCTAGAAACAAGCATTTCAATTGTACAAGATCAGATCCCTTTCTCTCGAATAACTGCGTCATATGCTCAATCCTTAACAGCTAATCACATAACTGTAACACCCAAGTTTACTGCTGTCTTCTCAGATAATACAACACCAAATCCGGAGTATATATCACTAGGACGTGATGATCTTTTTTTTGGCAAAAGAGAAGATGATCAAAGAGGATCACAACTACTATTGTCATCTTGTGAATTGCGTTGGGCAACCCCGGTTACTATACTTGTACCTATTCATGTATCTGCCAGATATGACATCGGTTCAACTTGGACTTCATTCAATGGAATCTCCATTGCTAATCTTCAACATGGGATTGGTTGCACATTATCTGCCAAAACCCCAATTGGCACTGCCCGTATCTCTGCTGGAAAATCTTTCTATTTTGTAGCTTCCCCTGATGGGATTGTACAGGGTCCCCTCCTATTTTCCTTCTCAATTGGATCTCGTTTCTGATAAATCCTTTCCCATCCTGACAAATTTTCTTATATTTCTGTCATTATGCCCTATGTAACACGATTTACTAAAAAAACATGAAAAAGAATGCTCTTCTGAGTGATATACTCATAGTATTGGCTGTCTCAACTGTTTTAGCACTATGGTTCAATGGCTTAAGCAATCCAAAAGGTATTTCTTTGATAAGAGAGCAACAAGTAGTAGAAACAGCCTCAGATGCTGAATTTGATGAATTAAATGATACGACACCATCAATGCCAAGTGCTTCAACTATGGCACCTCTTGATACATTACCTGCTAAAAAAGATACTACAAAAACACCTCCCGTGATGGATAATACAAAAGACAAAGTCCAAACTGCCACGAATGAAGAGTCAGGTCCGGTAAAACCTAAAGCTGTTTCATATGCTCAAGTAAAAAAACTTTTAGCAGATCCATCAGTCATGGTGATTGATGCAAGGAATGAACATGAATTTGCTGAAGGACATCTTCCAAGAGCACGCAATATTTTTGCAATGGAATTTGAGCAATATATTCCTGAACTCATAGGTATGAATAAAGACATTCGCATCATTGTGTATTGCGGTGGTGGTCAATGTGAATTGAGTCATGAAGTTAGTAATAACTTGATAGGACTTGGCTTTAAAAAAGTATATATCTATCTAGGTGGCTGGGATGATTGGAAGAAAAATGGCATGGGGAAATAAGAATGGTTCATGATGTTCTTGATGATAAGACAATGGACTTTCTGCGTGATAGATTTGGCATTATTGGTGAATCTGACATCATGCGGGACATTATGTTGCAATTACTCAAAGTTTCCCCTACCAATCTCACTGTTTTAATTACCGGTGAAACAGGAACTGGAAAAGAAGTATTTGCTCATGCAATGCATGGACTGAGCGAGAGATCCACACAACCTTTTATAAGCGTTAACTGCGGAGCTATTCCAGAGACATTACTTGAGTCAGAACTGTTTGGTCATGAGAAAGGTGCTTTTACAGGTGCTGTTGAACAAAGGAAAGGTTTTTTCGAGGTAGCTCACAAAGGGACAATATTCCTTGATGAAATCGGAGAAATGCCAATAGCTACACAGGTCAAATTATTGCGCATACTAGAATCCGGAGAGTTTTCAAGGATTGGTTCTTCAGAAATTAGAAAAGTAAATGTAAGAGTGATCACAGCTACAAATCGCGATTTGGAATATGAAGTACGAAATGGGCGTTTCAGACAAGACTTATATTTTCGACTTAATTCATTTCAACTACGATTACCTCCATTAAGAAAACACCCTGAAGATATTCCTGTTCTTGCTGAATATTATGCATCAAGAATTGCCAAAAAGAACAAATTCTCTTATAAAGGATTTACCGATGATGCTTTTGAGTATTTAACATCATTATCATGGCCAGGAAATATACGAGAATTACGAAATGTTGTTGAAACAGTTTCCACACTGGATCATGGAAAACAAATAACACAATCAATGTTATCACAACAGATACAGGATCATGGTGGAAATCAAGGTACAATACCAACTGATCAGGCGATTGTTGTTTCTACACATGGGTATCAAAGAAACTCGCAATTACCACAAGAATCGGATATTGTCTTTAGAACATTACTTGAGATGAAAAATGAATTGATTGAAATCAAAAGAGCAATGGCGGCAATATTTGAAAAAACTGCGCAACTTGAAATGCAAGCACAAAGAGCTGCAGAACAATCAATTACTGAATTCCCTGTTATTACAAATCATTCACTTCCATTTCCGGATGAATATTCATCTGATGCACAGTTCAATCTTGAAGAAATGGAAAAGCAACTTATACAATCTGCTTTAACTAAATATGCAGGTAATAGGCGAATGGCTGCGAAAATACTTGGCATAAGCGAGAGAACCCTTTATAGAAAAATAACTGATTATCAACTTTCAGAACAATAATCAATAACTCATACATTTTGAAAATAGAATCGTAAATGCTATATCATGGATAACAGTGTTTATTTTCCTTCATACTGTTTTCTAAAGAAAGTACATAGAAATACTATTTCCTTTTAATTATTCAATAGACCTCTTTCTAGCGGAGCTGAAATGAGTACAGGTTTTTCACTTGAAGAAATAGCTCTTAAAATCCAACAAGCAAAAGAATTTGTTGGGAGGAGAGTGATAAATCGAGAAGAAGTGATTGAACAAGCATTTTGCGCTTTTCTTACCGGGGAACATTTATTGTTGCAAAGTAGGACGGGTGCAGGTAAATCACTACTTGCTGAACAATTATTCGCATGTTTTGAACATGCTTCATTGTTTAGAGTTCAGGCAAGTAAAGAACAACAACCTGATACTTATTTTGGCGGATTAAGAATTGAATCATTAAAAGAAGGTATCATTGAACATAATACAAAAGGCTCACTTGTTGAATCACATTTTGCCTTCATTGATGAGATTTTTGACGCAAATGATTTTACATTAAGAGCATTACTATCACTTCTGAATGAAAGAAAAATGATACGCGGAACACAAATGGTATCATCACCTCTTCATACTGTCATTGCTGCTACAAATTATCTTCGAATTAGCGAAGTAACAGAAGCTATTTTAGACCGCTTTCTCTTTAAGTCTATCGTATTGCCAGACAAAGACCCATTAATTCAATTTAAAATTGGTGTTCAATATTCTCAACATTCGAATAAGATCATCAAACCTCCAGTCACTATTCATTATGACGAACTACTTCGTTTAAAAAAATTAATTACTGCTGAGGATATATCACATGAATTTAAAATCTCTGCAGAAATGCTGTATTTCACAAACTTGGTAGTTCGACATTATGAATATTCACGTAATCGATCATTAAGAGAAACACATAAAGGACACACATCTGCAGAATACAATGACTTTTATATATCACCAAGAACTCAAGCGAAATCATTGGATCTGCTTCGCGCACTTACTTTTCTTGATGGTCGCACATTGGCAGAAGCAGAAGATATAAAGAAATTATCATTGATCTATTGCACGGGTGGTTTACCAGAAGAAAAACATTTATTTGATAAAAGCTTTACAACTATTTATAATTCACTTACTTCTTCAAATGGATTTGAGCAGATACGCTCACTCATAGCATATGAAGAAGTACTTGAGCAAATAGAGGAGGATCCATCATTTCTTAAACAACCATTAGAAAAATCACTTTCCCATACTCCACTTAGAAGAACGCTTTTAGAATGGATACAAGACACATTAAACATCGATCACACAGTCATGCACAATAAGAAGGTATTAGAAGCCTTTTTAAAAAATATGATCCCTTCATGTGACGAAGTTCGTGAATTGCGCCAAGCTCTTGAAAAAGAGACAATAAGAGTGTTTCAACATATTGAGAATTAATTCATGGAATTATCTCAAAGGACCATATTGCGGAGCTCCCCTTTCTTTGCCCGTATGGTAGAATATGGTTTTTTGGACAATGCACTTCATTCTCTACCTGACGATTTCACATTAGTTTATGAAATAGCAAGAGTTTTAGAGGATCTCACTAACCCACTAACACATGTTCTAAGTCCAGTATTATGGCTCTCAGAACCTGATATTGAATCGAAAACAGCACCAAAAAATATCATTCCTCATCTTCCAGCGACTGAAGAGTATGAAGCTCATCTAATTCGAAGTTATACCGATATTAACAGAATTTACCCTCATCAATATTTACTGCCTGATGAAGTATTCATGCAGAGATTGGTCGAACGTTCCCTTTTAATGCCCTTACCAAAGGCTCCAAATAATAAACGATATCAATCAGATAGTACAGAATATGCACCAGATTCACGGAAACAAAAAGTATATGTACTGTTTGATACTTCACAATCAATGCAAGAATCATATAGAATTCATCTTGCGAAGTCAATTGCTTATTTCTTTTTGAAAAACAATCAAACAGAAATGGGTACTATCTTTTTTAGAACATTCGATGCTGATATAGGAAAGTTACATATCGTTCAGAATAAAACGGAATTTGATTCCTTAATAACTGAAGTTATGTGCATGCCGGCTGAAGGCCGTGGAACAATCTTAGAAAAAGCATTATTGACCGCTATTCAAGATATTCGCATTGATAGTTTTATGTCAGAAGCTGAGATACTTGTTATAACTGATGGAGCCGCTCATATTGATATTACTAAAGTTCGCAATGCTTTAGGTGATAATATTCGCATACATTGTGTAAAGATAGGCGATGCCAATATCAAGCCGGATCCCAAAGTGATAATGAATACAATTCATTCAAGTGAATCCGAGGATGCTAAGATTATTCGAGATATTCAACACAAAATCAAAGATTTAGAAGCAACTACAAGAGCAACACAAACTGAAAGCAGAAAAGGGGCATTACATAGTGAGATCACTTATCTCAACAAACAATTGAATGAGAGACTTCAACGCTATGCTCAAAGAGCCATGAGCAATTATGGAAATGAGATTATTGAATTATCTACAGTTTTTGTAAATGTATCAGATATTGACCCTACCATACTATTTGCACTTCCTGTTGATAGATTACAAGAACTAATTGAATTATCAAAAGAGATACTCGTTTTATTGAAAGAAGATCCTTCAGCGGAAGATGCAAAACTAGCTGCTGTTCTCTATGATCATTTAGAAACAGTATTGAAATTCAATAATATAAATATTGAATCCTTATCTCAATACAAACATGAACTAGGAACTATATTAACCGAGTTGGTTCAACAACAATCATCAAAAGAGATGCAATTGCAATTATCGGATACAGATCAATTGCATTTATCCCGTATCTTACGATCAGGTTTGAAAACTGCAGCAAGAATTCCAATTGCTAAACTATTTATTATCTTTTATCGAATCATTAAAAAGAGAATGATTTCTCTTCTTAAAGCAAGAAAGATTGCTCGAATAAAGAAATTACGAAGACGTACAAATAAATAGATAACAAATATTTTACATCAATAGAGCTCTTCAGGATTATAAGAATGCAACCCATCACATCTATCCTCGTTCCAACTGATTTTTCATTACATGCTATAAAGGCACTTGATTATGCCAAAGATTGGGCAAAACAATGGTCAGCAACCATTCACCTCATCCATGTCATTGAACCAGTTATATTCCCAATAGATTGGGGTTATACACCTGTTGATCTAAGCGATGTAGAAAAGGAATATGGGAATGCTGCAGAAATCGAATTAAGAAAAACAGTTGAATCATTACATAATGAAGGGTATTCAGTAATCCCTCAAATCATACATGGCAGCAGATCTTCTGACGAGATAATCCAATATGCTAAAGAACATCGGATTTCCATTATTTGCATTGCAACTAATGGTAGAGGTGGAATGGAACATTTCTTATTGGGTAGTACTACTGAACGCGTAGTGAGGAAAGCCCCGTGCCCTGTTTTAGTCATTCGACCAAATGCTACTTCTTGATTCTTCCAACAAATATTCTCGTGGCAAGCCAATGTTTAATTGCTATTGCTACTTTATGAACCGTCGAAACTCGTATCTGCTTGGAGAATACATCAAAATCATTCAATTCAATCTTTTCTAATAGACGATAGTAAATTGCATCCATAATTTCAGCTGCAATCATGGAATTGCGTTCATCTGGTCTCAAGGCTGTTCTTGCTTTATGATAATATTCCCTGGCTCTTCTTGTTTGAAATCTCATGAGCTCAATGAATTGTTCATTATAACGCTCATTCATTAAATCTTCTTCTGTATACTTAAACCTTCGTAAATCTTCTTTTGGTATGTAAATATATCCTCTATCTTTATCTGCTTTTAAATCACGTAGAATATTTGTGAGTTGCAATGCATAACCGAGATTTACGGCATATTCTTTGGTTTCTTCATATTTATATCCAAATATCTCTATGCACATCAGACCAACAATTCCCGCTACTCCATAACAATATTCTTTCAATTCTGAAAAAGACTCATATCTTTTCTGTTTAAGATCTCGTTCACATCCATCTATTAAAGTCAAGAAATATTGTTTAGGTATTGAAAACCTGCGAATTGCTGATTGAAGAGGTTTTAAAAATGTTGAATATGTTCCACCTGAATAGAGCTCATTTATTTCTGTTCTCCATTTGGTTAGTCTTTTTCGCTTTTTTATAATATCTTCAGAAGTTCCCTGATCTTTCTCATCAACAATATCATCTATTCTTCTACAAAAAGCATAGACAGTATGAATTGCCTCCCTTTCATCTTTCGGTAGAAAAGTGAAAGAATAATAGAAATTAGTCTTACTCTGATTAGATAAATCAACAGAGTAATCAATTTCTGCAATATCTGAAGAAGATCTCAATGTCTAAATACTATTGTTGGAAGAAATATGAAAAATTTAAATCCAAGTTTTACATAATCAGATACTACCAATTGCTGTCTTTGATAAGGTATTACTTCTATTGAAGCAATTACCTTTTTAAGCATCATTGTCCCGGAAAGATATATGAGTAATAATTCGCAACGCAATCTGAAACTTGTTACTGTTTTAAGTAAGTTTTTTGAAGTTTTAAATTGTTGAATTGTAGCATGCACAAATTGAGTCAAAGATGATGAAAAATTAGGAGTTATTTCTCCATTAGCCAAATAGTTTTCCACATCCTTGTACAGAAAAGTGTCCTTTGGCGGGATATAGCATCTGTTCTTTAGCCTATCTAAAGACATATCTTGCAAAAAGTTTGTCATTTGCAACGCAGTACATAATGCATTCGATGAGATTTTCGTTGAGGAGTCCCAATTAGCATAGAGACGTAGCAACAATTCTCCAATGGGATTTGCTGAATTAGTACAATATGTGAGTACATCATCCATTGTTCTCATTGGTTGGAAATGCACATCCGACATAAATGCTGTCAGAAGTCTTTCAAATGGCTCCAAAGGCAATGCAGTTTGATGAAACAAGTACGATAAACTCATCCATAGTGGATTTGTTCCTTGATATTCCCCATTGTGACATACTGAGGCAAAATGATGCATTAATGAAAGTGCGTAATCGGCTTTTTCTGAACCATGTTCAAGTGAATATTCATCAGCTATATCGTCTGCAATTCTACTAAATGTATAAATGACAAGTACATGATCTCTTAGTGGGGCAGGTATTAGAAAAGATGCAACGGGAAAATTTTCATAATGACTCTTTGTAAGACGCTTACAGAATTGCAGTGCATCTTGTATTGAGTTAGTGGCTAAAGATCCACCATGGGAAGTACAAGCCAATTCTACTAGCTGATGTTGATGAAGTATAGATATCATATGTAAACAAAAAAGCCCGCTTGAGCGGGCTTTCAATTAATCACGGAACAGCTTGCCTCGATTATCTATAATCTCAGCTTTTTCTTTAAGCGCATTAAACCATTGATTATAAGCAGGTGATGCTGCTTGAGATGTTAATGTCATTTGCAGTTGGGGTTTTGCACTAGCAAAAGCCTTCATATCAACATCAGCTCTTTGAAGTACCTGATAGATATACCAACCATTTTCACCTTGAATTGGAGCATTTATCTTATTTAATGGAGCAAGCAATGCCATCTGAGTCAATGCAGGTTCATTTCCAGCACCATCAACAAGACCATTATTATGAACTTTAGAAACGGTTTTTACCTCTATCGTTGGGTCGAATTGTGTAACTGCAAAAAGTCGATCTGAATTCTTCAATTTCTGATAAATGGCCATTGCTTTCTCTTTCAGCAATTTCATTTTCTTCTTTGCAATTACTTTTTTAGCAAGATCTTCTTTCATGTCATCAAAAGGGACCATACCGGCATCTCTTTTACCGGTAACTTGTGCTATGACTATGCCATAAAATTTCAACTCCATTGGTTCTGAAATTGAACCAACTTCATTGGAAAAGGCAAAACTGGTTAATGACTGAGAGCCAAGGACAGGCATTTGAGTATCAAAGAACATGGTTTCTACGACATTCTTTTTGATTTTCTTAGCAATAGATTCCATGCTTTGTCCATCATCAAGTTGTTGCTTAAATGACAAAGCATCTCTTCTGAGTTGTTTTTTTGTATTCATTGTCAATGCAACAGTGATCATGATTTCACTATACTTAATTTCTTCTGAAATTTTATCTGCTACTTTTATAATATGATATCCAAATTGTGTTTCAACAGGTCCAACAATTGAGCCAGGTGCATTATTGAAACAAGCATCTTCAAAAGGTTTGACCATTTGCCCTTTTGGGAAATAGTCATATTCTCCGCCTCTATCTTTTGATCCATTATCCTGCGAATATTCTTTTGCCAATGCCGCAAAATCTTCGCCTCTTTTAGCTCTTGATAGTATTTGTGAAGCAAATGCTTTCGCACTATCCTTATTCGAACCAAAATTAATGAGGATATGACTAGCCTTCACCAATTGATTAACACCAGATCGTAAACTATCTACTCTATAGAGAAATGTTCCTGCAGGTGTTGCAAGTGGACCGATAATATCACCTTGTTTTGCAGTTGAAAGTACAGAAGATACTTCAGGTGCTAAATTCTTAACTGGTTGATAATCTTGTTGTGTTCCGGAATACTCAGCAAAATACAGATCAAATGCAGCAAGTTTATCTGCTGGTGTCAAAGCTTCATTCAATGATTGTTGAATTCTGGCAATCTTCTTCGATGCAGCCAAAGTATCCTGCTTGGACGGTTCAAGCGGGAATGTTACATATTTAATCTTTCTAGATGGCTTTTGCTTAGAAAATTCTTTTACAGCATCATATTCAGCTTGCAATTCTTGATTTGTTGGTTTCCCAATACTTTTAGCATCTACATTATTGATGTTGAATTGAATATAGTCGAAATCAAATGTAGTGCCATCATTCACATATTTGTTTTTCATATATGCAGGTGAAATGATGGATGCTGAAGTACCAGCCGCTCTGCGGAAATGTTCAACCAAGCGAGACTTGTACATGAATTCTTCAATCTTTAGCAAACTATTTTTGAACTTAGCAACTTCCTCAGCAGGATCAACTGACTGCGGAATCATTCCGGCTTTTTTCCCAGCAGCAATGTTCTGAGAAATAATGTCGGGATTTGTCATTACATCTAAGTAGGCCTGTCGATTGAATTTACCGGCACTATCAGTGAAATTTCTGGTTAAATATTCTGGCGGACTGTCGAGCATCATATCCAAGACTTCATCTTGTGTAACTTTAATACCGGCAGCTTCGCCTGCTTGACGAATTAAGATCTCTTCTACAAATTGATCCCATACTGCTTGGCGAATGGTATTTTCATCGACTTCTGCTTGAGGATTTTGCTGCCTTTGCATGTCAGATTGCTCTTTCACACGTTGTTCAAATTCCAAATAACCGATTTCCTCACCATTGACCGTTCCAACTACATTTGCAGTAGCAGAGGAACTATTGAATAATGTTCCGAGATTAGAATCAGATGCGACCATGAAGGCGATGAATGAAACAACAAAAATCACCAACATGTACGGGGAAATATCTCGCATTCGTGAGATGATACCCATTGTATACTCCTAAAGCTTAGACGAAAATTGTAATTCAAGGTCAAGTATGAGACCTTAGATAAACGGCAAAATTAGGCCAAAAACACGAGAATTCCAACCCTGAAATTGCCAATTATAGCCATCAATAGAGACTTTATTATCCATGAGGCTAAAGGATATGTCAACTCGCCTATTTTTCCGCTCATGTCCTGAGAAATTGGGTAATTTTGCCTTAAACTTTTAGTATGTGAGTACTTATCATGGTTTCAATATCTCTTGTATATGAAGGCGATCTAAGATGCCGAGCAGTTCATGACCCTTCCGGAAATTCATTGTTTACCGATGCACCTATAGACAATAAGGGAAAGGGTGCGAGTTTTTCACCAACTGATTTACTAGCCACTTCCTTGGGTGCTTGCATGTTAACTATTATGGGTATTGCCGCTGAAGCACGAAATATGAATATCAATGGGACAACCGTTCATGTTGAAAAACATATGATAAATGAACCGGTACGACGTATCGGAACACTTAATGTCTCTATAATACTACCTGAAAAAGAATACACAGAATCTGAAATGAATGCCATGCATCATGCAGCAAAGAATTGCCCAGTAATGATGAGCATACATCCTGATATTAATGTTAATTACACTTTATCTACGGCTCAATAATGATGTATTTATTTACTTTTATCTTGATCTTTTTCCTGCAATTTTCTTTGCATGCTCAATCAATTTGGAATACAAAACGATCAGCATGGCAGAGTATAGAACCAAAAGATCGCGAAAACATAGAAAACTATATTGATGGATATGCTTCCTATTTGGATAAAGCCAGAACTGAATTATCATCTACTAAGGAATTCATTGATCTTTTACGTTCAGAGGGTTTTGCCTTGTATTCAAACTCTACCCAAATCAAGAAAGGAGCAAAACTCATTTTCAATAATAGAGATAGAGCATTGATCGCTGTTATCATTGGTGAACAATCCTTGATCAAAGGGAGCAGACTCATTGGGGCACATCATGATAGCCCAAGAATCGATATCAAAGCAAGGCCTCTTTATGAACAGGACGGATTTGCCCTTTTACAGACTATCTATTATGGTGGAATAAAAAAATATCAATGGGTGAATATTCCTTTAATGCTATCCGGAAGAATTGACAAGAAAGATGGAACTACAGTTCAAGTGGAAATTGGTAGAAAACCTGATGATCCCATTATTATCATACCAGATGCTGCACCACATGTTGATTCACCGTTACGGAAAAGAGAATACACAGGCGTGATGGAAGGTGAAGAAATGGACCCAATTATTGGATCTATTCCCGATCAAAAAAATTCCATTCTCAATACTGTTATGAATGTCCTTTCAACATCATACAATTGTACTGAAGAAGATCTAGTAAGTGCCGAACTCCATATTACTCCTGCAATTGGAGCAAGAGATATTGGTTTAGATCGCTCACTAATCGGATCCTATGGACAGGATGATAGATCGTGTAGTTATGTTGCTATTCGCGCATTGATGGGTATCGAAAAAACTCCCGATCTAACAGCATTTGCATATATAGTTGATAATGAAGAAACAGGAAATGTCAATAATACTGGCGCTGCATCAACTTTTCTTAATAAAGTCTATGGAATCATTTCAGAAGCACAGGCAGGTAAAGATTTTTCTGAAAATATGACAAGGCAAGCGCTGACTGCAGCAAAAGTTATCTCAGCTGATGCCAATGATGGAATTAGTCCACTCTTTCCCGGATTGTCTGAAAAAACTAATGCTGCCAAATTAGGTTTTGGTCCAAGTATAAAACGATATGGTAGATCATTCGATGCGAACTCTGAATTCACAGCATGGATACGTAATCTTTTAGACAAAAAATCCATTCCATGGCAAACAGCTTCGTATAAAGTTGAGACAGGTGGAGGCGGTACAATAGGTGGTCAAATGAGCAAAGAAGACATGGAAGTTATTGATATAGGAATTCCTCTTCTATCTATGCATTCTCCATTTGAAATTGCTTCCAAAATAGACATTTGGAATCTGCATAGATTATTCACTGAGTTTTATATTGCCCAATGAATACATTAGCAAATAGGATTTTTCCAATCACGACAATACTCGTATTACTGGTGATTGCTGCCGGTAGTATAGTTAGATCTACACAATCCGGAATGGGATGTCCTGATTGGCCGACTTGTTATGGCTTAATCATTCCGCCAACTACTATTAGTCAACTCCCTCCAGATTACCAGAACATATATGCAAATGATGGTATTCCTGCAGAAGCCTTTGATGCAACAAGGACATGGATTGAATATTTGAATCGAATACTTGGTGCTCTACTAGGTTTATCAGTTTTATTACAAACAATTATATCTGTTCGTACAAGAAAAGAGAATCTCAGTCGCTTTTGGGCTTCACTAGTTTTACTCTTTTTGACTGGATTTCAAGGATGGCTTGGTGCAATGGTTGTATCATCTAATCTCGCACCTTATAGAATTACAATTCACATGATGGTTGCTTTTATGATTTTAATCATAGCAAACATAGCTACTTACAGCAACAGAATTGAGAAGGTATCAGATTCAAGATTATATAAGTTCATTCTTCTTGCTATGGGTATGCTGTTTATACAACTTGGCATGGGAACGCAAGTTAGAGAAGAAATAGATGTTCTTGCAAAAGCACTGAATTTCTCCCAAAGAAATATTTGGATAGATAATTTATCAACTCTATTCCCTATTCATCGCTCTTTTTCACTATTGATCCTACTCGTCAACGGATACATAGTTTATACTTGTAAATCACGGATTGATTTCTGGAGCAAAGTAAAAATCCCCTCTATGTTCTTAGTTGCGGCTTTGTTGATTTCTGTATGTTCAGGAATTGTTATGACTTATCTTTCAGTACCCGCTATGATGCAACCGATACATTTGATATGTGCATCTATCATCATTTGGAGTTTACATAGACTTTCTTTGCAATTCAAACCTTAGCATAATTGCTTAATACTCTCTAAAGCATCCTGACGATATTGCGGTATACACAGAAGATTATCACCATGATGATAATCATGTGAGTTTTTCATTTTTCTTGTTTTCCCCCAAGCACCTTCAATGACATAAAGCTCATAATTATGATATGAGCACAACTCGTCAATCAATTGATGAGGCTTATAGCCGAAAGCAGCACATGTTTCATCATTCAATTCAATGAGCCAAATGGGAGGAAATGATCCACTCATTAGCTGCTTTGCTCCGGCTAGAACTTCCATTTCAGCCCCCTCTGTATCCATCTTAATAAAGTCAATTCTTCCTATGCCATGTTCTTCACAGTATGCATCGAGAGTTGTCATCGGCACGAGTACCGTTGTATAATCCGTACGATTCAATGTTGACATAGAACTATGTCCATGATACAAACCATCAAAAGTATGCATTGGTATAGATCCGGCTCTTTCTCTTCCTAAAGCAATATTATTGCAATATATCTTCGCCTCATTATTCAAAGCAACATGCTTGGTAAACTTCTCGTAAATAAATGGAACGGGCTCAAAAGCATGAACTTCACCATGGCGTGCCAATCGAGAACTTATGATTGAGTACCACCCCATATTAGCACCAATATCAAATACTCTATCTAAATCACGAATGAGTAATTCAAACACCTTGGTAGTACCAGTTTCATAGGTACCTCTAAAATACAGAACATCCCAACCTGCATCTCTTGGTAGCTCAATCTCCATTGAAACCCCATGCAATGAATGGGCCATCAATGTTCTTTTTGAAGATCCAAGTAATAAGACCGATCTACCAATTCTCATAAGGAATCCTTTTCCTACATGAAAAGGTATGAATCGGCAATATATTTTTATAAGAAAAATGAGAAATGTTCTCATGTATTTTATGCTCTTTAAATAAAGTAGTTAATCACGTATGTTAAATGTGTTCAATGCCTCTTTGACATGATAGTCTGATCCAAATGCGGAATTGATGATGGACAAAATATATCCTTCATTATCTATGCAATATGTTACCCTACCCGGCAATAAACCCAAGAAACTTCTGGGCACTCCAAAAAGATCTCGGATACGATGCTGATCATCTGATAACAATGTATAATTCAATGAATGCTTTGTTGCAAATGCTTTATGTTCAACTATACCGTCACCACTTATACCGTAAACTTGAATATCATGTTCAGAAAATACTGAATAAGCATCTCGAAATGAACAAGCTTCTTTGGTACAGACATAAGTATCGTCTTTCGGATAGAAAAACAAAACAGTTTTCTTTCCTATGATGTCTTCAGAGACAATATTTCTACCAAATTGATTATAAGCAGAAAAAAATGGAATCTTATCACCAATCTTCAAAGACATGCAGCTATCATAAAGTGATCGACCATAATATGCACAATAACCATGTTATAGCTGAAAATGAAATGGGCACAGCAAGGTTATCATCTAATTTCAATCTTGTGGTTGAGGCTTCGGCAATTGTTGCACAAAGTGACCCAATCATTGACAACAGGAAAAATTGGGAAGTAAAATGAAAAATATATGTCCAAGTCGCAGATAATATCAATGCTACAATGAAAAATGCGATACTTCCCTGCAGTGATTTATCAAGAAAAGGAGTTTTACCATATTTCCTACCTATCAAAGCTGCCGCAATGTCTGACAAAATCACAATTGAATAACCAATGATAGCAAGTGGTTTGGGAAAAACAGCTATTGTGATGCATGCCGCTATCATCACCCATGAAGCTCCATTAAGTACTAACGATGTTCGATGACGTTCATGTGGTCGTAGCATTCCCCCAAGAATAGGGTATGCAATGCTTCTAAATGTCTCACTATAAAACAATGCAAGGTCAATCAACAAGGTAATAACCATCATTGGGAACAGTATTAACAATGCTGTCTTGGTATCTATGAAGTAGTAAATAATCGGAATAAGCATCGAAACGATATGTATGCTCTTTCTTCGTATTTCACTTATATAGGTGATTTGGTCAAATTTTGACATTTTTGCACATATTAAAGCTGAGGATTAAATGTGTTTACACTCCATGCACATGCAAAGATAAATCTTGGACTGAGAATAATTGGCATGCTACCCAATGGATATCATGCAATTCACTCATTATTTCTTCCTATTCGTGGTCTTTATGATACTTTGACATTCGAATTGGCGGAATCCGCCATTGATTTACATACCAATGACAAGCTCGGCATACCACCGAATGACAATCTTATAGTAAAAGCAGCCAAATCATTGCAAATTCATACTGGAACCAAACATGGCGCAATTATTCAGCTTGATAAACGAATCCCATCTGGGGCCGGCATGGGTGGAGGTAGCTCTGATGCAGCTTGTACATTAAAAGGGTTGATTACACTTTGGAATCTTCATCTTCAGAATGATGAGTTACAAGCTATCGCACTCAAAATTGGAAGCGATGTCCCGTTCTTTCTACAAGATCAACCAGCAATAGTTGATGGGCAAGGTGAAATCATTATCCCTACACCACTGGAGTTGAATTATTGGATTCTTATTATATATCCACAAATTCATATTGGAACTGCTTGGGCATATTCGCAAATATCACAGTATGCTCCTGCCGATTTTACACGATTTGAATCATGTATTCAAGACCATTCATTATCATTCAATACCGAGCACTTTATCAATGATTTTGAAGAACCAATTTTCAAAACTTATCCTGAATTATTGCGGATTAAAAACAAGTTATTAGAGTCTGGAGCAGACATTGCACTCATGAGTGGCAGCGGATCTACAATGTTTGGTCTTTTCACTAAAAAAGAAATTGCTATAGCTACAGCTGAGTATTTTACTATGTATCCAACATTTATACTTCCTTTGAATGATCAGCATAAAGGGAAAGATGTATGAATATCCTCTTATCGAGCGCAGAACTTGATCACTTTGCCAAGGTTGGAGGACTAGCAGACATTTCATCCGCACTGGCAATTGAATGGGAAAAACTTGGTCATAATCCAATAGTCGTTTTGCCAAAATATCAATGTATTGATCATTTAGAAGAAATTGAATTCACAGATACAGGCCTTTTATTTACGATTTGCTCATTACCAATACGCATCTTTAAAAGCGTAATTCCTCATACCAGAATACCTGTCTTCCTTGTAGAATGCGATTCATTATATAATAGACCGGGAATTTATGGTAATCCGGATGGGTATGAAGATAATGATCTGCGTTTTTTTGTATTATGCAAGGCAGCATTTGAAATAATGATAGCACTGAATATCAAAATTGATATTGTATCTGCTCATGACTATCACACAGCACTTTTATTACCATTACTTAAGTTGGAATATGGAATGAATCCATTGTTTCAACATACAAAAGGTGTATTAACCATTCACAATGCTCAGTATCAAGGATTTTATGAGATTAATCGGGTAAGCACTTTTACTCAATGGGATCTCTATTCTAAGGACATACAGTCCCCATTTCTATTTGATAACAAATTTAATGCACTATATACTGGTATTAACTTTGCCGACGCCATTATAGCAGTTAGCCCGGGTTATGCCAATGAGATTCTTACCCATGAATTCGGCGAAGGACTGCATGATGTATTCCAACAGCATAAACATAAACTCCATGGCATTTTAAATGGAGTTAACTATGATTCATGGAATCCAGAAAATGACAAGTATATTTCTGAACATTTTTCATTACAAGATAGAAATGGCAAACAGAAAGGAAAACTGAAATTACTTACAAGCAAGATTGGAATGATAGAACCAGAAGCATTACCATTATTTGGTATTGTTTCGAGGTTTACATCCCAAAAAGGGTTTGATATTTTTCATGGTTGTATTGAGCAATTATTAGAAGAGAAAAAGCTTCATTTAATTGTTCTAGGATCAGGGGATGTACAATATGAAGTGTATTTTACTCACCTAGAAGAAACATTCCCCAATCATTGCTCATTTACTTCCGGATATGATGAAGTTTTAGCTCATGAGATTTTAGCTTATTCAGATTTCTTTCTCATGCCCTCTGTATTTGAACCTTGCGGACTTACTCAATTGTATGCTCTAAAGTATGGAACAATACCAATCGTTAGAAAAGTCGGAGGGTTGAAAGATACTATTGAGAATGTTCAGATGATGAATGGGACTGGTAATGGAATAACATTTTCAGCATTCAATTCAGATTCATTGCTTACTTCTATTCAGATTGCTCTAGAATACTACGAACATTCTGATATCATGAATACCATCATTCGTAATGCAATGAAATCGAACTTTCCGATTGGGAATACTGCAAATGATTATATCTCTTTGTTCAAAGAACTCTTAACTCATTAACTACGAACGCTTTTTATCCCTTTCTTTTTGGTTGATGCAGTACGGTTTATCACAACCTTTTTATTCTTTACTTCAGCTGATTTCTTGATATTATCTTTTGTATTACTAGGTGCATCTGACCTTGATACTGTCCATTTTCTGAAAGCATATGGCAAAGCATCATCAAGGCGTTCCACAGGAATAATATTCAATCCTTTCAGAATATGAGGGTTCACTTCTTGAATGTCTTTGGCATTCCCTTCTGGAATGAGAACTATCTTTATTCCAAGTCTTTTTGCTGCCAATAATTTCTCATTGAGTCCTCCTATTGGAAGAATCATCCCTCGTAAAGTAATTTCACCTGTCATTGCAATATCACCACGCACAGGTTTTCCTGTCGCTGCTGAAATCATGGCAATAGTCATCGTTATTCCTGCAGATGGACCATCTTTAGGAATTGCTCCTTCAGGGACATGTATATGTATTTCCTTCCCTTTTTCGAATCCTGGTATAATGCTTAATTGCTCAGCATGTGAACGTATATATGTTAAAGCAGCACTTGCAGACTCTTTCATGACATCGCCCAATTTTCCAGTCAATGTAAGTCGCTCATTTCCAGGCATGATACTTACTTCCACCGGGAGCGTATCTCCACCTACACTTGTCCAAGCTAAGCCTGTAGCAATACCTACTTTATCTTTAAGATCTGATGCATTTTCTTTAAATCTTGGAGTTCTCAAGAATGATTCGATAGATTCTTCCGTGATTTTGCACACATTCGAAATATTCTTTTTATTTCCTGAAACAATTTCCTTTGCAATCTTTCGCAATATGGATGCTATTTCTCTTTCAAGATTTCTTACACCAGATTCACGAGTATATTCTCTGATTATTTTCAACAATGCCTTATCTGAAAAAGTAATCTTATACTTTTGTAGGGCATATTCTTTCAAAAGATGAGGGAGAATATGTTTTTTTGCTATTTGAACCTTTTCGAAATCCAAATAACTATTCAGATCAATAACTTCCATCCTATCAAGAAGAGGACCAGGAATATTATACTTTACATTTGCTGTAGTGATGAATAGTACTTTCGATAGATCATAATCCAATTCGAGATAATGATCATTGAATGCATTGTTTTGTTCTGGATCAAGAACTTCCAATAATGCCGCAGATGGATCTCCTCTAAAATCCATTGACATTTTATCAACTTCATCAAGGAGAATAACGGGATTCACAGTCCCAGCCTTCTTCATTGCAGCAATGATTTTGCCTGGCATGGCGCCGATATATGTTCTACGATGTCCACGAATTTCAGCTTCATCTCGAATACCGCCCAAAGATATTCTTACAAATGATCTTCCTAATGCCCTAGCAATTGAACGAGCGAGTGATGTTTTTCCAACACCAGGAGGGCCTGATAAACATAAAATTTGCCCTTTTGCCGTTCCTGCCATTTTTAAAATTGAAATAAATTCCAAAATGCGCTCTTTGGGCTTTTCCATATTGTAGTGATCTTCATTAAGGATATTTGCAACATGATTGAGATTAGTAATATCTTCTGTTGTTTTATTCCAAGGCAAGGCAATAACAGTGTCAAGATATGTTCGTAAAACTGAATACTCAGGAGACATCGGCATTGTCTTTTTAAATTTTTCAAACTCTTCCATCACTCGCTTTTCTATCTCTTCGGGCATGCCGGCTGATTGTATACCATGCAACAGAGTAATCATTTCAGGTGAAAGCTCTTCATCTCCATCCAATTCTTTTTGCAGAGCTCTTATCTGCTCTTGAATATAATATTTCCGTTGAGTTTTTTGGATTGAGTCAGCAACTTTTGTATCCAACTCTTCTTCTAGTTTAAGAACTTCCAATTCATCTTTTAACATTCCAAGTAATTGCTTGTATTGCATGTTCAATGAAGTCTGTTGCAGTATTTCTTGTTTGGCATGAACATTCTTGTCAATATTAGCAGCAGCATAAAAAAGCTTTCTCAGTGGGTCTTCGATATTTTCAAATGCCGAGAATATTTCTGGTGGCAAATGCTTATTTGTATGTACATACGATGAGAATGCTTCTTCTGTTTTTCTCATATAAGCTTCTAGTTCAGAATCAACAGAATTATCATCCTGTTTCATGATTCCAACTTTTGCTTCTAAACATTCTGGATTTTCTATCGGTGCTTCGATTACACCGTGAAAAACACCTTCGACGAGAACTTTCAATAAATTGTTTGGAAGTCGAATAACCTGTAGAATTTTACAGATTGTACCATGTGGATATACATCATTAATGGTTGGTTCATCTATACCTGCTTGAGTCTGAGTAGCAGCAAAAATGAACTTCTCTTTTTCAAGAGCTTGCGATACAGCTTTCAATGATGAGGTACGACCAATAAGTACCGGGAAAATCATATATGGAAAGATTATGACATCTCTAAGTGGCAATACTGTAAGATGTTCTGGTATTATCAGTGATGAATCTTGTTCAGAACCTGAGGTTATGGAGTCGAGTAATTCTTCATTAATAGACATGAATGCAGGGCTTCCTTGTTAAAATTCAGGGTATAAGTGTAAAAATGACGATAGAAGGTCATATTCATTTTATGTAATTTAGGAATATGGAATCACTTTCCTTTCTTAATATCATTAAAGCACTATCAAATCCTAGCGTATTGATTGTTCTTTTGGGTTGCGTACTAATTGCCATTCAATCTGCGGCAATTGGCACAATTACCGTTCTCAGAAAGCAATCATTGTCTGGAGATGCCATTGCACATGCTGTTTTACCAGGCTTGTGTATTGCCTTTATGATTTCCGGCGATAAATCCTCATTATTTCTTTTTATAGGCGCCGGTCTAGCTGGATGGCTTGGCTTACATTCGATGCAATGGCTATATACCAATACGAAGATCAAAAGAGATGCTGCAACCGGTATAGTATTATCAGTCTTTTTCGGAATTGGCATACTCTTAATGACCTTCATTCAACAAAGCGGTAATGGCCAACAGTCTGGTTTGGATACATTTTTACTTGGAAAAGCATCTGCTATGCTTCCAGCAGATATTCTGCCATTAGTATGTTCATGTTTTTTTACAATTATTGGTATCATTCTCTTTCGGAAAGAGATCATATTACTCATATTTGATAAAGAATTTGCTCTGTTTAATAATTTGCCTGTTATTGGACTTCAAAATGTATTACAGGTAATGTTAATAGCTTCCATAGTAACAGGGATTATGGCAACTGGCGCTATTCTCATTGGATCAATTTTAATCATGCCTTATGCAATTGCCAAATTTTGGAAACGTGAGATCCACGCACTCTTTGTCTTATCAATTATTACTGCTATTGTTTCAAGTATTGTGGGTATTGTAATAACTGTCATGTATCCCCATATTCCAACCGGCGCTACAATTGTCATAGTACTTTCTATTATTTTTTGTTTTTCTGCACTCTTTGCTCCTAATAATGGGATTATCAGCAAATTCTTTTTACATCGAAAACACCATAAACAAACAATTGAAGATAATATTCTTAAATATTCCTATCACCATGTTGAGCAGCAAAGAACCGCAATACAACCATTACCCCAAAGCATTTTGATACCAATAGATTTTATCAAAGCACATGTCCCACAATATTCTCAATTCATTCATCATTTAAAGAAACAAGGATTTGCAGATAAAAGTATAAATGATTCAAATATTTGCATAACCAAAGAAGGATTACTTCGTGGTATGAAAATTACGAGATTACACAGACTTTGGGAAGCATACCTCCTTCATGCTGCAAAATTTGATATTGATCATGTACACGATGATGCTGAAAGTATTGAGCACATTTTAACACCTGAAATCGAACAGAAATTACAAGCATTACTTGGTGATCCTTTACTTGATCCCCATGGCGAACATATTCCACCTTCATTCACTCATTGATGACATTTATCATTACTATATATCAATCCTTAAAAATTGCTTTCATAACCTTTGGATATGCAGGTTCATATAGACTGAAATCAATGTTCGGAATTCCAGTTTCGTTTCAAGATTCAGCACAACGCTGGGCTCTTTCAGTAATCAAGAATTGCAATATCAATATTGAAGTTATTGGGAAAGAACATATACCAGAGCAAGCAGTGTTTATTGTCAATCATAGAAGCAGTGCAGATATATTTGTCCTTTTAGCTATTCTACCAAAACATTCTGTATTTGTGTACAAACATGAATTATTGAATCACCCTTTAATTGGAATTGGTCTTCGACAAGCTCCTTATATTCCTGTTGATAGAAGTTCTCCAAGAGCTTCAGCTATTTCTATTTTGAAAGCAAAGTCAATGCTTAAGGATGGCAATTCAATTATCATCTTCCCAGAAGGGACCTGGTCATATCCACCCAATGACATATTACCATTCAAGCAAGGCTCTTTAATGATGGCTAGTAAAACAGGAGTTCCTATTATTCCAATTGCAATGGTTGGAACGGAGACTATTACTAAACCTGATGGAGTATTAATTTACTCTGGAACAGTGAAGGTGTTGATTGGTACGGCTCGAATTACAAATTCTCATGATCATGAACAAGCAGAGCTGTATAGAAATGAAATGCAGTCAATGATGGATAGTATTCAATAAGATGGGTATAAAAGGTATTTTTCTCTTCTGATTTCGAACTCTGCTTTTCCCTTATTTATGTATTCACGTACATCATCATCACTTCTTCCCGATAATAATGCATTGACAAGGTCATTATTTGCGATGATTTTTCTAAACATTGATTTCGGTTCATCCTTGACATAATCGGGTGTAAACTGTTGGGGAAAGAAATGTCGCAAAGCCAACAGTAATTCAATACCAGCACTATAAGGTTTATCAATACCATGCTGAATCCCAAGCAATTGCAAATTTTCCTTGACATAAGCTTGAAATTCATCAGGTTGAATATCTGGAGAAGCACAATACTGAAAAGGAAAGGATGTACCAATACCAATTCCTGCAGAACCTATCTCTCCTATTGGACCTGTCATTGCTGCACCTCGAATTGCATTGACAGTTGGAATATTTGGGGATGTTGGAACAAATTTCAAACCAGTTTGCTCCCAAATCAGCGAACGTTTCCAATGTTTCATTTTCAATATTTGCAAATCCGCCTTAACATTTTTTCCATTGCGTTTTGGCAATAATCCTTCGCCATTTACAAATAGTGCAAATTCACCTATTGTCATTCCATGGAGATATGGTATAGGAACAATCCCCACAAATGAAAGCATATCAACATCAGCGATGGAACCATCAACAATCATTCCTCCGAGAGGATTAGGTCGATCCAAAATCAATAGAGGTTTCCCATATTCAGAGCATGCATCCATGACATTATAAAGCGTTGAGATATATGTATATGATCTGATTCCAATGTCTTGAATATCTACAACAACAATATCACAGGATTCCAACATGCTTTTGGTAGGTCTTCTATATTTCCCATAGAGGGAGTAGATGGGGACAGAAAACAATGTATCATTCCCTACTTCTTGTCCAGCCGGCGCAGTAGCATAAAATCCATGTTCAGGAGTAAGTATAGAGGTTAGCGTACATTCTTCAGTTTTTGAAAATATGTCCGCTGTGAGTTCTAAATCTCTCGTTCGACCGGAAGTATTGGTTAGCAGTGCAATTCGTTTCCCTGCTAATGGGGAAAAGTTCATTTCGATCAGATTGTCAATACCGAGACGAATATCATTCAATTCTTGAGCATTGACCAACTCATGATGCAAAAGAACAACAATGTATAATATGAAGTAATACAGTTTGTTCATCACTCTTCAAGATAGGTATAACCATATAATCCAGATCTATAAATAGTGAGGAATTCTTTTCCTTCAGCGACGCTTATTCTACCTTCCTTAACTGAATTACTTACCCATGTTTCCATCGTCCGAACTAATTTCTTCGCAGAAAATTGCACATAATCCAATACATCTGCAACAGATTCACCATCTATTACTTGATCAATACTATATCCTTTTCCATCAATTGAGACATGAACCGCATTTGTATCACCGAATAGATTGTGTAAATCTCCCAAGATTTCTTGATATGCTCCAACGAGAAATACTCCAAGATAATATGGCTCATCATCATTGAATTCATGCAATGGTAAATTTGGAGTTGCATTCCGAGTGCCAATAAACTTATCAATTTTCCCATCTGAGTCACAGGTAATATCTTGAAGTGTTCCTTCACGAATCGGTTTTTCATGCAATCTATGGATTGGCATAATTGGAAAAAGTTGATCCACAGCCCACATATCAGGTAATGACTGAAACAAAGAAAAATTGCAAAAATATTTATCTGATAACAGTTTGCTCAGATACTTCATTTCTTCTGGAGGCTGTTTCATAGCATCCGCGAGGTCTCTAACCATAACTGCAATTGTCCAAAACAGCTGTTCAACTTGAGCTCTCGTATGTAAATCCAAAAGCCCAAGATTAAACAAATCCAATGCTTCTTCTCTATTGTGTTGGGCATCATGCCATGCTTCAATCATAGTTCTGGCAGACAATCGCTTGAGAATCGTTTTCAATTCAATCACAATTTCATGATCAGATTCTTCAATCTCAATATGCTTTCCGCTTACTGTGGGGATGGAAGATTTCTCGAGCACATTAAACACTAATATTGAATGATGTGCAGTTAACGCTCTACCGGATTCTGTGACAATATTTGGATGATTGAAGCCATGCTTATCAGCAGCATCTTTCAATGTATAAATGGCATCATTGGCATATTCCTGAATGGAATAATTAATGCTATTGACAGCCGATGATCGTGTACCATCATAATCAACTCCCAATCCACCACCGATGTCCACAAATTCAATATCACAACCTATTTTTTGCAATTGAACAAAAAATTGCGCGACTTCTCTTAATCCAGCTTTTATCTTTCTGATATTGGTAATCTGACTGCCAAGATGGAAATGGATCAGTTTAATGCAATCCTTTATCCCTTCTTTATCTGCATAGTCTATTGCTTCAATGAGTTCGCCAGCATTCAAACCAAATTTAGAACCATCCCCACCCGATTCTTCCCATTTACCTGAACCAGAAGCAGCGAGTTTTATTCGTATTCCAATATTAGGCTTAACATTTAATCGCTTTGATAAAGATCTAATGAGTTTCAATTCATTCAATTTTTCAACAACAATGAATATTTTCTTTCCCATTTTTTGAGCAAGCAATGCTAGCTCAATAAAATCTTCATCCTTATACCCATTACATATAATCAAAGCATCCGGATTATCCATGATTGCAAGGACTGCGTGCAATTCAGGTTTTGAACCTGCTTCAAGGCCAATTGAAAAACGCTTTCCCTGTCGTACCAATTCTTCAACAACAGGTCTTTGTTGATTAACTTTGATTGGATATACACTATAATATCTTCCCTGATACCCATATTCAGTGGATGCATTATTGAAACATGAAGAAATCATTTCAATGCGATCATCTAGAATATCAGGAAACCGCAGTAACATTGGTAATGCTACATCCCGCAATGTCAATTCCTGAATCAATTCCTTAAGATCAATTGCAGGACCTGAACTTCTGCGTGGACTCACAGTAACATTTCCACGATCATTGATCCCGAAATACTCAATGCCCCATCCACCGACATTGTACATTTCTAAAGCATCTTCAATACGCCATTTTCTCAATGAAGTAACTCCATATTCATGAAATTAAAGGAATTGTAGGAAATAAAATTCACCCAAACAATGGGCAAAAATACGCTAGTTTCACCAATTAACATGGTAAAACAATGATAAATCTCAGGGTTTCGTATTTGAAAGCCATTGTAAAAATTGCGTATATTGACCGGCTATGAAGTTGAAGTTCAGTTCAATGGCATTCTGAAGTATCCTTTGCCCATATATGGTCAATCCGGTTTCAATAGAGCAGTTAAAGAAAGATTTTGCTGACTTCCTCAAGCAGAAAATGTATAGAAATACCCAAGAGCGTTTTCTGGTTTTGGAGCATATTGCTTCTTTGGATAGGCATTTCAGTGCCGATGAATTGTATATTCACATAAATTCAAAAGGCGGAAAGATTTCTCGAGCTACAATCTATTCTACCTTAGATTTGCTTACAAAATGCGAAATACTGACAAAACACCGATTTCAATCAGAAAGTGCGCATTTTGAATTATCAGCCCGAAAGCCTAATCATGATCACCTTATCTGTGTAGAATGTGGTCATATCATTGAATTTAATGTAGAAAAACTTCATTCCATAGAGAAGGATGTATGCGCTCAATTTGAGTTTACACCAATGAAGCATTCTTTGCAGATTTTTGGGGTATGCAAAGACATCAATACTTGTCAATACAATAAATAGAATAGTCAATGGCAAAACATCTCGTCATCGTTGAATCACCAGCAAAAGCAAAGACAATCGAAGGTTATCTAGGCAAAGACTATATCGTGAAAGCTTCTATGGGGCACATTCGTGATTTAGCCAAAGGTAATGATGCTATTGATGTAAAACATGGCTTCAAACCTGAATACATTATTTCTGAAGGGAAAGAGCAAGTTGTTTCAGAATTAAAGAAATTATCGAAGAAAGTAGATACTGTTTGGCTGGCAACTGATGAAGATCGCGAAGGAGAAGCTATTGCATGGCATCTGTATGATGTTTTAGGACTTTCAGCAAACAACTCAAAACGATTTGTTTACCATGAAGTTACGAAAAAAGCAATCCTTAAAGCCATAGAACAACCTCGAGAAATAGATTATGATCTTGTAAATGCCCAACAAGCAAGAAGAGTGCTGGATAGATTGGTCGGTTTTGAATTATCTCCAATTCTTTGGAGAAAAGTTAGACCATCGTTGTCAGCAGGTAGAGTGCAATCTGTTGCAGTTCGATTAATTGTTGAGCGTGAAAGAGAGATTCAAGAATTTAATGCTCAATCTTCATTCAAGGTAACTGGTACATTCATACCTGAAAAAGAACAACTACAATTTCAAGCAGAATTATCTACGAAATTTGATTCAGCAGAAGAAGCCGAACAATTTCTTTTACATTGCGCAAAAGCTTCTTATTCAGTTATCAATGTAGAAACAAAACCCGGGAAGAAATCTCCCTCTCCTCCATTTACTACGTCTACATTGCAACAAGAAGCTAGTAGAAAACTTGGATTCTCAATTGATAGAACAATGCGACTTGCTCAGATTTTGTATGAAGCAGGTCATATTACATATATGAGAACAGATTCTGTCAATTTATCCGATGATTCTATTGCACTTTGTTCCAGTGCTATCGAAAGATCCTTTGGTAAAGAGTATGTTCAAACAAGGAAGTACCAAAATAAATCAAGCAATGCACAAGAAGCGCACGAAGCTATCAGACCAACCGATTTTTCTGCTACCCCAACCATTGGGAAAGATGAAGATCGCCTTTATGATCTCATTAGAAAAAGGGCTATAGCTTCTCAAATGGCTGATGCAAAACTTGAAAAGACAACTGCCACAATAGAAATCAAACCATCATCACCTCATTCATTTATAGCTTCTGGAGAAGTAATCAAATTTGATGGTTTTCTTGCTGTATATTCAGAGTCACAGGATGACGATACTGAACAAGAGGATGATAAAAGATTACCGGCTTTACAGGTTGGCGAAGATGTTACAAATCTGTCAATCAAAGCAATTCAACGATTTTCCAAACCTTCGGCTAGATATACCGAAGCAAGTCTTGTGAAAAAATTGGAAGAGTTAGGCATCGGAAGGCCGAGCACCTATGCACCAACAATTTCAACCATTCAAAAAAGAAATTATGTACTTAAAGACACACGCGATGGTAAGAAGCGAGAGTATCTTTCATTTACATTAACTAATGCAGAGATAACAAAAGAAATACTCACTGAAAATCATGGTGCCGAAAAATCAAAACTATTCCCTACTGATATTGGTATGATTGTTAATGATTTTCTTGTAAAGAACTTTGGAAATATCGTCGACTATCATTTCACTGCTCATGTTGAAGAACAATTTGATGAAATAGCCAGAGGTGAATTACAGTGGAATACAATGCTTCAGGAGTTTTACACCCCTTTCCACTCAGAAGTAAGCAAGATCATGTCTGGTCCCCAAGGAAAAGCAACTAGTGCACGCGAACTAGGCACCGACCCAGCATCCGGTCTGACTGTATATGCGACATTGACAAGATTTGGATCTGCTGTTCAAATAGGTGAAACAGGTGGAGAAATACCACCTAAATTTGCAAGTCTAAAACAGCATCAATCAATTGCTACTATTACTATTGAAGAGGCCTTAGATCTTTTCAAACTACCTCGTTCTTTGGGATTGTTTGAAGAAAAAGAAGTAAAAGTTGGCATTGGTAGATTTGGTCCATATATCGTTCACAATTCAGTTTTTACTTCGCTTAAAGTTGAAGATGATCCATATACCATTGAATTGGATCTTGCAATTGAGAGAATAATTCAAAAGAGAGAAATACAAGCGGCAAGGCTGATAAAATCATTTCCTGAAAGCTCTGATATAACCATAGTCAATGGTAGATTTGGTCCATATGTGAGTTATGGAAAAAGTAATGTGAAGATCCCTAAAGGAACAGATCCAGCTTCACTGACTTTAGAACAATGTCATGAACTAGCGAAAGATCAAGGCAAAACATTGGAAAAATATCCTGCCAAAACAAAAAAAGGAAATACCAAAAAAGAAGATAAACCAGCTGCAAAGGCCCCGGTTAAAAAAGTAGCGGCACCTAAGAAGGCCGCCAAAAAATCTGCAACGAAGAAGACTGCGACTAAAAAGACAAGTACAAAGACCTCAAAGAAAAAAGAAGATTGATTAGATCATCACTCGTTTCCAAAAGTCTGATTCAATAGCCGGATCTTTAAGTTGCAGCATTCTCTCATATCCTGGGTACCATGCCCTAAAGTGTTCTCCCGACATTCGTGCATCCTTTGCTGGATACACCCTTCCCCCTGCTTGGTGTACAATCTCATCAAAAGAAGACAGTAATTTCAATGTCTCTGTGCCTCGCATTGGAAAGTCCATTGCCAGTGTCATGCCAGGCTTTGGAAAAGATAATAATCCTTTAGACTCAATTCTACCAAATGACTTTAACACAACCAAGAAAGAACCCATTTTTTTTGATTGCATATATCGTACAATTTCTTGAATAGAATCCGATGACTGCTCATGGGGGACAACACATTGATATTGAAGAAATCCCCTAGTTCCATAAAGCTTATTCCAATCTTGTAATGAATCCAAAGGATAAAAGAATGGTGTATAATGTTGTATTCGTTCTTTGATTGAAGATATGTTCTTTCTATA